>CAYPKC010000141.1:0-4012 GCA_964411215.1 uncultured Eggerthellaceae bacterium
ACACTGCCTGAACCGGATCATGCCTCAGATGCCCTTGCAGCAGCAATTTGTTATGCGACACACGATGGAGTATTGACGTGATAGCTTTTTTAGATGGAATAGTTGCAGGCAAAAGCTTAAACGAAGCCTATGTATCTGTGCGCGGCGTGGGTTTTTGCTTGAACATGTCAAAAGATGCGCTCGCGAAGTTGCCTCCAGCAGGGGAGAAGGTTCACGTTATCACGTACCTTCAGATCAATGACACAACGCCCGTGCTTTATGGCTTTTTGACAGAAGAAGAATCAGAGCTTTTCAAGCTGTTGATTACCGTCAATGGCATTGGACCCAAGATTGCCCTTGCAGCCCTTTCCACGTACGCTCCTAAAGACTTGAAAGCAGCAATCGCTCTTCAAGACATTGCTGCTATCTCGAAAATACAAGGGGTAGGAAAGAAATCTGCTTCACGATTGGTACTTGAACTCAAGGATAAGTTTGGCGACAGAGGTGCCCTTGACATGAGCGCCGCTACAACCCTTGCTTCTCCAAGTATGCAAATAGCAACAGAGGCGCTCAGTTCCATGGGCTTTACCACCTTAGAGATTGAACAAGCACTGACCGGCGCTGATCCTACCTCATCAGAGGGCGACATATTACAATATGCGCTGAAACACCTTTCATAAATGGGTATAAAGGCACAGAGAAGTTGATTTCAAAACGAGACGGTAAGTGATAAGAAGACATTCGTGGCAAAAGATATTGAAATAGAAGGCATCGTCTTTGAGGCTGAAGCGCATCAGGGCAAAAGCAGCCAAAAACGCAGCATCTCTCCTGCAGAGACGGTCGAAGATATTACGCTCGACCTCTCGCTCAGGCCGCGCCGTCTTGTTGATTATCTCGGTCAAGCGAAAGTGAAGGAATCGCTCACCATTCTCATTGAAGCTGCTAAGAGCAGACAAGATGTCGTCGATCACATTTTGTTCTCCGGCCCTCCCGGCCTTGGCAAAACAACGCTGGCAACCGTTGTTGCAAATGAGCTCGGCGCGAATATCAAAACAACGTCAGGTCCTGCCATTGCGCGCACCGGAGATCTTGCGGCGATTCTCACCAATCTCGAAGAAGGCGATGTCCTTTTTGTTGATGAGATACATCGCATGAATCGCGCTGTCGAAGAAGTGCTGTATCCGGCGCTTGAAGATTTTTCCTTGGATATTGTGGTCGGTAAAGGTCCCGCCGCGCGTTCGATCCGCCTCGATATTCCGCGTTTTACCATGATAGGCGCAACAACCAGAACAGGCCTTTTAACAGGCCCTCTCCGTGATCGTTTCGGCGTAGTTTTCAGGCTTCAATACTATGAACCTGCCGAGCTTGCTGACATTGTCAAACGTTCAGCGAAAATCCTCTCTGTTCCGATTGATGACGAAGGTGCCTTTGAAATCGCCCGACGCTCACGAGGGACCCCGCGTCTTGCCAATCGCATGCTCAAGCGTGTGCGGGATTGGTCTCAGGTCAAAGAAGATGGTTCAATCACTGCCGCTATTGCCGATACGGCACTGCGCTTCTATGAGGTCGATGCGTGTGGCCTTGATGCCATGGACAACAGAATACTCAAGGTATTGTGCGAACAGTTTGATGGGCGCCCTGTGGGTCTGACAACGCTTGGCTCTGCTCTTTCAGAAGACACGGACACCATAGAAGATGTGTATGAGCCCTATCTCATTCAACAAGGATTCTTGTCGCGCACACCGCAAGGTCGCCAAGCTACTGCACGCGCATTCAAGCACCTCGGCCTTGAACCCACATTGTAAAGACGGCACATCTTCAAAAACGCGAAGTACCTCCTCTTTTATAAGAGATGTTGCTCTCATTTTTCTTGTGAGAGTTTCAAAGTTATGGTAGTTTGTGAATGCGCACTTTCTTGCACGAATTCACCAATCAATTCATCTCTCACAACGCGTATATTCCTGCGCACCATACGCGGACAATCCCTATGAGGAGGAAACGTGAAATTTTTCTTGGACACTGCCGATATTGGCGAGATCGAAGAAGCTGCCAGCTGGGGGGCTTTGGCAGGAGTAACAACGAACCCAACGCTCTATTCTCGAATCGGTGGTAAGCTTTCCGATTTCGAATCTCACATTAAAAAGATTTGCGATATCGTCGGTCCCAACTGTCCCGTATCTGCAGAATCACTCGCTCTTGATCGCGCGACTCTCATCGCAGATGGTCGCCGCCTTGCAGCCATTGCTCAAAACGTCGTTGTCAAAATCCCAACCATGGTCGAAGGACTTGCCGCAACGCGCACGTTGGCCGATGAAGGTATTCGCGTGAATATGACCCTGTGCTTCACCGTTCCACAAGCTATGCTTGCCGCACGGGCAGGGGCTCGGTATATCTCACCTTTTATCGGACGCTTTGACGACATTTCAGAAGATGGACTCGAACAGGTCGCAAATATTGTCGAAGCCGTCGGCAATTATGACTTTACCGAGAATACCGTCTTAGGTGAAAAGCTCGAGGTGATAGCTGCTTCTATCAGAAGCGCAAACCACGTTTCGCAATGCGCCATCATGGGTGCAGATATCGCTACCGTTCCCTTTGGTGTCCTCAAGAAAATGGTCGCCCATCCACTGACAGAAAAGGGCATTGAGTCATTCATTGCAGATTGGGAGAAAGTAAAGTAAATGAGCAAGACCGAATCGCAAGAGAATCCTGAAATCACCGAGATGGCTTCTTCGGCAGAAGAGGTATCCAAGACACCAACCAAGAGAAGATCACGCAAGATCTCAGATACTGAAAGCACTGCTGATACACAAGAGAGCACAGAAACAAAGGCGCCAAAGAAGACGCGGGCTAAATCAACCACAAAGAAGACGACGAAAACGTCAGATAAAGATGAGGCGAAAGATGCCTCTGATGCAGGTGATGCGTCTCAGGTCAGTGCAGAAGGCGATGCGGCGCCGAAGAAACGCACCAGGAAGACGAAAGCTGAAAAAGAGGCTCTCGCGGCAGAAGATAGGGCGACGGATGCCGTACCTGAAACAGCAGATGTGCCTGCTTCCATAGAGTCAACCGACGCAGCGGCCACCACATCTGCTTCATCTGGTGAAGAAAAGCCAGAGCAGACAGACAGTGAAGGCGACACGTCAGATAACCACCAAGAACAAACAGCTTCGCGTCATCTCAAGCGGAGCCAACGTTTTAAGAAGAGCGACCAGGATCACGGCCAAAGAAACGGCCAGAATACTCGTACGTCTCAGCACAGGCAGGCAAGGAATCGCAATAACCGTCAGCAACGCGAATATGTGCCAAGCGTCAGTAAAGACGAGCTTGCCGAAATGAAACTTCCCGAACTCAGAGAAAAAGCTGCAGAACTCAATATCGATGCATCGGGCATGAAGAAAGCCGAGATGATCGATGCGATTTATGAAGCCATCGCTATTGCCGAAGGCTTTATTGAAGTTGAAGGCATTCTTGACATCTTGCAAGATGGCTATGGCTTTTTGCGTACGACGGGATATTTGCCCGGCGAAAAAGATGTGTATGTAGGCCTCTCTACGATTCGCCGCAATGGACTGAGGAAAGGCGACACGGTCTTAGGGCAGACACGCCCTGCACGTGATGGCGAGAAGTTTGCCGCTATACAAAAAATCATTGCAATCAACGGGGTGCCTATCGACGAGATTGGACATAGGCCAAAGTTTGCCGACCTCACTCCTGTCTTTCCCGACGAGCGCCTTGTGATGGAGCATGGCAAAGATACTATTACGGCGCGTGTCATTGATCTTTCTGCTCCTATCGGCAAAGGGCAAAGAGGCCTTATTGTGTCTCCTCCGAAAGCTGGAAAGACAACGGTCCTCAAAGATATCGCTGCTGCAATTCATGCGAATAACCCCGAAGTTCATTTAATGTGCCTGCTCGTTGATGAACGTCCTGAAGAAGTGACTGATATGCAGCGATCGGTGCATGGTGAGGTTATTGCATCAACATTCGATATGCCTTCCGAAAACCATATAGCCGTTGCTGAATTAGTGAT
>CAYPKC010000142.1:0-3989 GCA_964411215.1 uncultured Eggerthellaceae bacterium
CCATGAAAGCTCGCGACCTTCAATAAGCCCGGCATTTGCCATAATCTTTCCTGCGAACAACACTCCTTGGCCGCCGAAGCCGGCAAGCACGGTTTTCAGTTCTTTGCTCATCTTATTCGCCGTCCTTTGCACCAATAACAATGGGGCATCCATTCGCACGATCATAGGCGGCTGCCGCTGCCGTTTCATACCCTTCAGCAACAACGTCTTTATAGACACCGAGCGGATAGTAGACAAGCATATTCTCTTCTAACCACTTCTGTGCCTCGTCTGCCGTCATACCCCAGTTCGTCGGACACGTGCTGACAACTTCGATCAGAGAATAGCCGCGTCCTTCCATCTGATAATCGAAAGCTTTGCGAATCGCTTTCTTCGCCTTGCGAATATTCTTCGGCGAATCCACGCATACACGCTCAAGATAGGCGACGCCGTCAAGGGAAGACAAAAGCTCGCAAACGCGGATAGGATATCCTGCCGTTTGCGCATCTCTGCCATAGGGAGACGTTTGCGTTACCTGGTTCGGAAGCGAGGTTGGCGCCATCTGGCCACCGGTCATGCCATAGATGGCGTTATTGATGAAGATGACCGTCAAGTTCTCGCCACGCGTTGCCGTATGCACCGTTTCTGCCATACCGATGGAGGCCAAGTCGCCATCTCCCTGATAGGCGAAAACCAAGTGATCAGGCAGCACGCGCTTTACGCCCGTGGCGACAGCAGAAGCACGCCCGTGGGCAGCTTCGATCATGTCGCATCCGAAAAAGTCATAGCACAACACAGAGCATCCCACAGGAGCAACGCCGACGGTTTCGCCTTCAAGTCCCATATCGTCAATGCATTCCGCAACCAAGCGCTCAACTACGCCATGGTGGCATCCCGGGCAATAGTTGGTGTTGACCGGCAAAAAAGAATGAGGACGCTCGAAGACAACTTGCATTTCACGCCCGGACAGCGGTGATATGGTTGTCTTCTTCTGCTTCTTCTCAACAGTCGCCATATTAACCACGCATCCCTTCGGCAATAGTAATGACTTGCTCATATACTTCTTCCGGTGTTGGAATCACGCCGCCGCAACGGCCATAAAACTCAACCGGAGCTCGTCCGTTCACAGCAAGGCGGACATCTTCGACCATTTGTCCCATGTTCATCTCTACCGTCAAAAAGACACTGGCATTGCAGTTCTCAATAGCGCTGACCGGATACGGCCACAAGGTGATAGGACGAATAAGCCCGACTTTGATGCCTGCTTCGCGTGCGGTATTCACGGCACTGCGGGCAATACGGGCGCAGGCGCCGAAAGCCACGATGGCAATATCAGCATCTTCGGTCAGATACGTCTCTGCCTTCTGCTCGTTTTGCCTGATGATCTCATAGCGCTCGAAGCGCTCTTTGTTCTTAGCTTCGCACACATCAGCTTCAAGGAAGAGCGAGTTGGCGATGTTATGCTCGCGCTGATTCTTATGGCCGCACGTGGCCCATGGCTTTGGCGGCAAGCTCTCAAGACTTCTGGCCTCGGGCAAAACGACCGGCTCCATCATCTGTCCGAGCATGCCATCGGCAAGGATAACGACCGGCGTACGGTAGGTATCGGCAACGTCGAATGCGCCATAGACAAGATCGGCCATTTCTTGAACCGTGGAAGGAGCATACACAGGCATATAGAAATCGCCATGACCCATGGCACGTGTTGCCTGGAAATAGTCGCTTTGCGATGGCTGAATGGAGCCAAGGCCGGGGCCGCCACGTTGAACATTGATGATGACTGCTGGCAAATCAGCGCCAGCGAGATACGATATGCCTTCTGTCTTCAACGAGATGCCAGGGCTTGAAGACGACGTCATGGCTCGCGCTCCTGCAGCGGATGCGCCATAAACCATATTGATGGCCGCCACTTCGCTTTCTGCTTGCAAATACGTACCGTCTCTTTTCGGCATCTGTTTTGCCATATAGGCGGCAAGCTCTGTCTGAGGCGTGATGGGATACCCAAAGAAGAAACGGCATCCTGCGCGCAAAGCGGCTTCTGCCATTGCCTCATTGCCTTTCATAAGTACTTTCTCTGACATCTACTTCACCTCCCTGAGCACAGTAATAGCAATATCCGGGCAGACCGTTGCACATGATGCGCATGCTGTGCACTTTGACATATCAATGCACTTCGCCGGATGATAACCCTTAGGGGTAATGACATCCTGATCAAGCTCAAGGATGTTCGTTGGACAGGCAATCACGCAAAGGCCGCAACCCTTGCAAAAGCCTGCATCAATAATAACTTCGTTCATTTCTCTCCTTTTATCTCCTGATACTTTGAAACGAACTGATTTATTAAACCAGACCTTCTGCCACGCGCGTTTCCGCATCTGCCTCACGGATGGCAACACGGCGTATCTTTCCGTTAACGGTGCGGGGCAATTCGCTCACATATTCGATGATACGCGGGTACTTGTAAGGCGCAGTCTCATTTTTCACCCACATCTGAAGCTCTTCTGTGAGCTCTTCTGAGGGGGTAAAACCATCGGCGAGCACGATAGTGGCTTTCACAGCAAAACCACGCAGTTCATCGGGCACACCGGTGACGGCGCATTCGCGTACGGCATTATGCTCGAGCAAGACGCTTTCGATCTCGAAAGGACCGATCCTGTAACCACTCGATTTGATAACGTCGTCGTTGCGGCCGACATACCAGTAGTATCCGTCTTCGTCTGCCCAGGCAGTGTCGCCCGTGTGATACCAGCCGTCGTGCATCGCTTCTTTTGTCTTTTCAGGATCACGATAGTATTCCATCATGATGCCCGCGGGATTATTCTCGATATTGATGCAGATCTCGCCCGTCTCACCGACATCGCACTCACTGCCGTCTTCACGCAAGATGGCTACGTCATAGAGCGGAACAGGCTTTCCCATGGAGCCGGGACGAGGCGTGGTGTTGGTCAGATTGCCGATCGTCAGCGGCGTTTCGGTCTGTCCGAATCCTTCAAAGATCGTAAGGCCGGTGTGCTCTTTCCAGAAATCAAACAGATCGGGATTGAGAGCCTCGCCTGCTGTGGTGGAGTACTCTAGGGATGAAAGATCGTAGTCCTTCAAATCCTCCTGCATCATGAGACGATACATCGTCGGAGGCGCACAGAAGGTGGTGATGCCATACTTACCGATCAGATCTAATATTTCAGAGGCTTGGAAGCGATCGAAATCGTAGGTAAAGACGCATGCCTCCATAAGCCATTGGCCATAATACTTGCCCCAAACGGCTTTTCCCCATCCGGTATCGGCAATGGTGAAATGGATGCCATCCGGGCGCACGTTATGCCAATGCTTCGCTGTCATGAGATGCCCTATGGAATAGAGGCTGTCATGTATGACCATCTTTGGATTTCCTGAAGTGCCTGATGAGAAGTACATGAGCATGGGCTCTTCAGCGTGTGTCTCTCTGCGCTCAAAATCACTTGGCGCTTCTCTGACCCCGGTATTGAAGTCGAGCCATCCGTCACGCGCAATATCGAGCGCACAAAGCCCCGCCTCCCCGGAAAGCGCCTCTCCAATAGGAGCGCTCCCCTCATAGATAAGGGCGCCGTCTTCATCGCGCTGCGTGAGGCCGCCGCCTCCGGCTGCCACCAATATCAGTTTTTCCAGGGTGGGGCATTCGTCTTTGACCGCCTCGACCACGCTTGCAATATCCCCTGCATCCGTTGCAATGACTGCTTTGATGCCTGCCTGGTTTAAGCGATAGATCATGTCATGCTCTTTGAGCATGAACGTTGCCGGTACCATGACCGCGCCAAGCTTATTAAGGGCCGCGGCAACAAACCAGAATTGATAATGGCGGCGCAGGATGACTAAGACTTTGTCTCCATGCCCGATGCCTAAAGAGGCAAGATAGTTAGCTGTTTTATCCGACCATTTCTTTATGTCCGCAAAGGTGAAGATGTGCTCCTCGCCTTCTGGATTACACCAGATCATTGCGCGGCGCTCGGGATCGTTTATGGCAATGTCGTCTA
>CAYPKC010000143.1:0-3985 GCA_964411215.1 uncultured Eggerthellaceae bacterium
AGGCGCATCCTTTGATCTTCTACAAGCCCTTGTGTGCGGGTATCGCAACGGCGTTTCAGACAGCGGCCTCTATGACAGTTTCAAGGTATGCGGATTAGCCCATTTGATAGCGGTATCGGGTGCTCATTTAGCTATCGTCATAGCCACATTTGGAGCACTGCTGAAAGCAATGCGCACGCCACGAAAACTGACCATGGTGTTGTGCATTATCTTTATCGGATCCTATCTCATATTCTCCGGCATTCCGATCTCGGCCATTCGCGCAGCGATTATGGCGTGCTTGTCACTCACGTCGATTCTTGCAAAAAGAAGGAATGCCTCCCTGGCGGCTTTGGGTTTGTCCATTATCTTTTTCATCACGACCGATCCTGCATCGTCTGTATCCGCGTCACTGTATCTGTCAGCTGCCTCAACGCTCGGCATTATGCTGTTCGCACGATTGTTCGAAGAACCATTTCAGAACACAAAACCGTGGATTGACAAGGCCATCGGTGCTCCATTTTCATTGACGTTGTCAGCGAATGTGGCAACGCTTCCGTATACTGCTGCGACCTTTAAGACGCTCTCACTTGTTGCACCCGTGGCAAATATCGTTGCCACACCTCTCTTTACGATAGCGTGTGCCGCAGGGCTCTTTGCTGCACTCTGTGCACTGGCTATACCTATGCTTGCACCAGTGTTGATCTCCCTCGCTGCATTTTGCGCTTTGCCGCTTGCAGCTCTTGGGTCTGTCATGTCTCAGATTCCCTATGCTGCTGTCTTTGTCCAGGTTGAGCTTATACCCATGATGGTGCTCATCATAGCGCTCTTTTGCACCTTGTGGTTTGTATGGCCGCACATGACATTCAAAAAGTATGGCGCTTGTCTTATGTCTGCCGCCCTTGTTATGGTCTTAGGCTCGGTGCTGCCGCAAAACAAAGATACCGAAATAGCAGCACTCGATGTTGGACAAGGCGATGCCATACTGCTTCGCAGCAATACGCAATCTCTTCTTGTCGATACGGGGAATCAAGAGAGAAAAATAGCGCAAGAGTTGGCAGACTGCGGCATACGATCCCTTGACGGTGTTGTCATAACCCATCCTGATGACGATCATTGCGGCGCGCTGTCGTACCTTGCTTCCTATGTCGAGATCGACACGGTGTTTGTGGCGCAGGATATGCTTGATTGTTCGTGCGATAAATGCCAGGATCTGGTGTCGCTTATCAGCGAGGAAGATGTGTGCCGCCGGGTATGCGGACTTCGAGAAGGCGATAGCCTTGCGTGCGGCGATATAGTATTAGAGGTGATATGGCCTTATTCCTATGTCGATGAAGGCGGCAATAGCGATAGTGTCTGCCTTATGGCCCATATCGATGGCAATCAAGACGGAGTCGGCGACTATGCCGCACTCTTGGTTGGAGATGCGGAAGCTGATGAACTTTTGCAGATCAAACAACGTGGCCATTTGGAAGATATCGATGTCTTAAAAGTCGGCCATCACGGATCCCGAAAGGCATTAAACGAAGAAGTCCTTGGGTGCCTCAAGCCTGAAATCGCGCTCATCAGTGTCGGTGCGGACAACCGTTATGGCCATCCTGCTGAAGAAGCTCTTGAATTACTTGATGCAACCCACTGTGAGATTGCAAGGACTGATTGGTACGGTCGCGTCACCGTGGGATTCAATGCAACAGGAATAACGCTAGAATATGCCCATGGCAAACAATAATGAAAAACCTCTTTTAAACGCCTATCTCGTCGTTGGCGAAGATCAACTGAAGCGGCAGGCGGTCATACGGCGCCTCCATATTCGCTTAGAGAAAATGGGGGATTTGTCCTTTAATATGGATACCTTTGAAGGGGAAGGCGCGCAAGGCGAGGCGATCGTCAATGCCTGCCAGACGATCCCTTTTGCCAGCGAAATGCGCCTTGTTGAAGTGACCGATGCGGGCAGGCTCAGCAAAAAATCGCAAGAAGAGATTGCGAGCTATCTTAGTGCGCCGAACGAGACAACGGTTCTTTTGCTCGTTGCCGACAAGCTGGCGAAAAACTCCCGCCTCTATAAAGCGGTAGCAGCACTCGGAGATACAGCGATTATCGACTGCACGCCTCCCAAAAAATGGGATCTTGCAAAACAGATACGCGCCATGGCAACAAAGCATGGCGTTACTATCACCAGCGAAGGAGCTGCACTGCTCCTCGAGCATGTGGGCGAAGACACCCTTCGCATTGATTCAGAACTTGAAAAGCTCGCGCTCTCGCACACGGGAGACCACCCCATTGAAGCAGAAGATGTCAGAAGGCTTGTCGCTCATGTTGCAGAGATAAAACCATGGGAGTTTGTCGATACCTTTGCCGCGCGCAATATACAAGGCACTATTGCTATGCTGCCGCTTCTTACAAGCACGTCACCCTATGCGCTGCTTCGGCAATGTGTGAGCAGGATTCGTGAGCTTCTGTGTGCAAAAACGTTGGAAGCGGAAGGTAATGCCACGCTTTCATCGCTTGCCGCAAAGGTTAGCAAGCGCGATTGGCAGATAAAGAAGCATTTCGAAGATGCACGCAGATTTACCTCAGACGAGCTTATTTGCGCGCTCTCTTCTTCAGTCAAAACGGAGCTTGATATGAAAAGCGGCACCGATCCCGATGCCGCATTCCTTGATTGGGTTATTGCTGTCTTGAAATAGTAATTATTCAGCAGCCTCTTCAGCCGGTGCTTCTTCTGCAGGAGCCTCTTCTGCGGACTCTTCAGCAGGAACATCTTCAGCGGCCTCGGCTGCAGCTTCTGCTTCAGCTTTTGCTGCCTCTTCGGCTTCTTTTGCCTTGCGCTTCAAAGCGGCAGCCTCGACTTTTTGATGAGCGGCACGGCGCTTATCCTTTTCAGCCTGCGCTTCCTGCATTGCCTTTATGCGCTCTGCCTTAGCAGCAGCCTTCTTGTTGCCCGTCTTCTCCTGCTTTTTAGGAGCTGGCTTCTCATATGCTTTACGGTCGGCCTCGGTCACCACGGTGTTTGCAAGCTTCATAATGCCGCTTTTGCGATTAGCCGCTTGGTTTTTCTTGATAACGCCTTTGGTGACTGCTTTGTCCATCAGACGGCATGCTTTGCATGCTTCAGCAAAAGCGAGGGTGCCGTCTCCGGCTTCGACTGCTTCGCGGACGCGGCGCGTTGCCGTCTTGAGAGCGCTTTTTACCGCACGGTTGCGCATGCGGCTTTTCTCATTGGTAAGAATGCGCTTTTTCTGAGATTTGATATTTGCCATGTTCTATCCCTTTCAAATTCTCTATCCTGACGAATACTCTATCTGTTGAATGCGAAAGGAGATACGGCATGCGAAGACGCGCGGATATACGCGCATATGACAGGAAGTGGTCTGGATTTTTCCACCTCATAGGCTCTTCGCCGCCAACGAATGCGATCTCCTTGCGCAGCCATGTCTGCAGATCAGACGCATTTTGCGTCCAAGCACTTCGTCGAACACAATGCGATAGAATACCACATAATGCAATACGACCCTGCACATATTAGAAATTTCTCTATCATCGCCCATATCGATCATGGCAAGTCAACCTTGTCTGATCGTATTTTGGAATATACCGGTACTGTTGAAGCGCGTGATATGCAAGAGCAGTTGCTCGATACTATGGATATTGAGCGCGAGCGTGGCATCACGATTAAAAGCCAAGCGGTACGGGTAGAATACACCGCCGATGACGGCGAAGTGTATCAGCTGAATCTCATCGATACCCCGGGCCATGTCGACTTTACCTACGAAGTCTCACGTTCCCTTGCGGCCTGTGATGGCGCTGTGCTGGTCGTTGACGCGACACAAGGCGTTGAAGCGCAGACAGTCGCTAACGCTATGCTTGCCATGAACAACAACCTGGAGATCATTCCTCTCATCAATAAGATCGATCTTCCCGCGGCAGAACCAGAACGCGTCCGCGCAGAAATTGAGGATGCGCTTGCGGTGCCGGCAGATGATGCGGTTCTTGCAAGTGGAAAAAC
>CAYPKC010000144.1:0-3969 GCA_964411215.1 uncultured Eggerthellaceae bacterium
ACTGAGCAGCTCATTTTCCCAGAAATCGATTATGACAAGATCGATCGTACGCGTGGTATGGATATCACCGTCGTGACTACTGCTCAAAGCGATGAACATGCTTTTGCGCTTTTGAAGGCGCTTGGCTTCCCGTTCAAGATCGTTCAAGAATAAATACAAGCTCAGAAGTCAGGATCTAAGAAAGAAGGAATGCATGGCTAAGAAATCGATGATCGCTAAAGCCAAGCGCGAACCAAAGTATTCGACGCGCAAGCATAACCGCTGCACTCGCTGTGGTCGCCCGCGTGCATACTATCGCAAGTTCGGCCTGTGCCGCATTTGCGTTCGCGAATTGGCAAACAAAGGCGAGCTGCCCGGCGTGACGAAATCATCTTGGTAGGCCATCTAAGGTGCATGCCACAAGGCGGCTGCTTCATGGAAGGCGAAGACATTAAGGGTGCCTTCGAACCAACGTGTTTTAAGCACATCATGGACTAAAGGAGAATCACATGACAATGACCGATCCTATAGCAGATATGCTTACGCGCTTGCGTAACGCACAGACTGCTGGTCATGAGACAGTCTCGATGCCAACAAGCAAAAAACTCGTCGAGATTGCAAGGATTATGGACGAGGAGGGCTACATCCAAGGTTACGAAGTAATCGACGGAAGTCCTCGGGGAACACTTGAGCTCACGCTGAAGTACGGCCCCAAAAAGGAAAAGACCATCCGCGGAATCAAGCGTATCTCAAAGCCAGGTCTGCGTATTTACGCTGGCAAAGATAATCTTCCGCGCGTGCTTGGTGGCCTCGGTACTGCAATCATATCAACGTCAAACGGCGTCATGTGCGACCGCGATGCTCGCAAAGCGGGCATTGGCGGCGAAGTCATGGCCTATATCTGGTAAGGAGGAATTGCAATGTCTCGTATCGGCAAAATGCCAATTGCAGTCCCTTCCGGTGTAGACGTTAAAGTCGATGGGACTACGGTTACCGTAAAAGGAAAGAAGGGCGAACTGACGCGAACTTTCCAACCAACTATGATTATCAAGCAGGAAGGTGACGAAATCATTGTCACGCCTGCCAATGAAGAGCGCCAGACCAATGCTTTCTGGGGACTGACGCGCTCCCTTATCCACAATATGGTTGTGGGCGTCTCCGACGGTTTCGAGAAGAAGCTTGAACTTGTCGGTGTCGGTTACCGTGCTGCGCTCAAAGGAAAAGACCTTGAGCTGCAACTCGGCTACTCGCATCCGGTACTCGTAAAATGCCCCGAAGGCATTACCTTTGAGGTTCCTTCTCAAAACGAGATCAACGTTCTTGGCGCATCCAAAGAACAGGTGGGCCAAGTTGCCGCAGACATTCGTAAATGGCGTAAGCCAGAGCCCTACAAAGGCAAGGGCATCAGATATGTCGGCGAATACGTCCGTCGTAAAGCCGGCAAAGCTGGTAAAGAATAGGTCTTCTCGACGAGGTAAAAGGGGTATTTCATGCAGAAATCTAAACTTAAGAGTCAAAAAGGCCTTGCTCGTCGTCATCGCCGTGTTCGCGGCAAGGTTGCAGGAACGATGGAACGTCCGCGTTTGTGCGTGACGCGTTCTAATAAGAATATCTATGCTCAGGTGATTGATGATGTCGCCCACAAGACCATTTGTGGCGTGTCAACACTCGGCCCTGATTTTAAGAAGACGGGCGCAAAATCTGCCACGGTTGAGGGTGCACAAGAACTCGGCAAGATCGTTGGCAAGCTTGCGCAAGAAAAAGGCGTGACCACGGTCGTCTTCGATCGTGGCGGCAATTTGTATCATGGGCGCGTCAAGGCTGTTGCCGACGGTGCTCGCGAAGCGGGTTTGATTTTCTAAGAAAGGGTAGGCAATGGCTCGTAAACAACAAGAAAAAGCAATGCCTGAGCTTGAGGAACGCGTCGTAAGCATCAACCGCGTTTCCAAAACAGTTAAAGGTGGACGTCGCATGCAGCTTACTGCCCTTGTAGTTGTAGGTGACGGAAATGGCAAGGTCGGCGTTGGTCTTGGCAAGTCCCAAGAAGTTCCCAATGCCATCAAAAAGGGTGTTGAGGACGCAAAGAAGAACATGTTCAGCGTTCCTCTGACCGAAGAAGGCTCTGTGCCGCATGAGATCTTAGGCGAATACGGCGCTGGCCGCGTTTTGATTAAGCCGGCAGTACCTGGTACGGGTGTTATGGCTGGCGGTCCTGTTCGTGCCATTATGGAGCTTGCAGGCGTAAAAAACGTTATTACCAAGTCTTTAGGCACCAACAATGCGATGAATATCGTCAAGGCTGCAGCCGAAGGCTTAAAAGCCATGGAAAGTCCAGAGATGATTGCTGATCGTCGCGGTATTACCGTGGATCACATGTTTGGAAAGAAGGAGTCCTAATATGGCTGAAGCCAAAAAAATGCTGAAGATCACTCAGGTTCACAGCCAGATTGGTCGCAAGAAAGATCAGGATCTCACGCTCAAAGCATTGGGTCTTGGCCGTATCGGCAAGACGCATGAGATCGTAGACAACGAATCTACGCGTGGCATGATCTTTAAAGTAAAGCATCTGATTGAAGTAGAAGAACTCTAGTTAGCTGGCGGCGAGCTGCCAGTGCCGGCGCAGATGCCGGTTGAGCGAAAAGGAGTAGACATACATGGAGATTAAAGATCTCAAGCCTGCAGAAGGCTCCACCCACAAAAGAAAGCGCGTTGGCCGCGGCCCTGCATCGGGTACCGGAAAAACGGCCGGTCGCGGCATGAATGGACAGAAGTCCCGTGCCGGTGGCGGCAAAGGTGCTGGATTTGAAGGCGGCCAGACCCCGTTGGCCAGGCGTCTTCCAAAGCTTCCTGGTTTCCGCAATATAAATCGAGTCGAATATAAGGCAGTAAATGTAAGCCGTCTTGAGCTTAAGTTCAATGCCGGAGACGTCGTTGATGGTACAACGCTCAAGGAAAAGAACATCATTAAGCATGAAGACGAGCTCGTAAAGATCTTAGGTGACGGCGAGATCACAAAGCCGCTCACGGTGAAAGTTGACAAGGTGTCTGCCACGGCTAAAGCAAAGATCGAGGCAGCTGGCGGAAAGGTCGAAGAGCCTTGCTAAGCTCAATTATCGATGCGTTCAAAGTTCCCGAGCTGCGTAAGAAGATTCTCTTCACGCTCGGTATCTTGGCGCTGTATCGTCTCGGCGCATATATCCCCGTTCCCGGCATTCCGTTCCACGAGTTTGCCACCGCCTACCAGCAATCAGGCGTAGCTATGAGCATGCTTGACCTGTTTACCGGTGGTGCTCTTTCAAACTTTTCTGTATTCTCGCTCGGCATTATGCCCTACATCACTGCCTCCATTATCATGCAGCTCATGCAGGGCGTAATTCCAGCGGTCGGAAGATGGGCGAAGGAAGGCGACGCGGGACGTAAGAAAATCACGCAGGTGACGCGTTATCTTACCTTAGGTCTCGGTCTCATCAACGCTATCGGTTATCTGCTCTTCCAGTCAGAATCCTACGGCGTACAGTTCTCTGACCAAGTTCCGTACTGGCTGACCTGCGTTACCGTTGTCTTTACGCTGGTTGCTGGCACCGCCTTCATCATGTGGATGGGCGAGCTTATCACGCAACGCGGCGTTGGCAATGGCATGTCGCTGATCATCTTTATCAGCATTGTAAGCCGCGTTCCGTCTGCCATCTTCTCATCAGTCAACCTGACGGGCGATTTAGGCATGGGTATTGCATTGACCATTTTGATTCTGGTCGTGGTACTCGCGTGCATACCTCTCATTATCTTTGTCGAGCGTGCGCAAAGGCGTATACCGGTTAATTATGCAAAACGTGTTCAGGGCAGACGCATGATGGGCGGCCAGAACACCTATATCCCGTTGAAGGTAAATGCTGCCGGTGTTATCCCGATCATCTTTGCAAGCTGTATTTTGTATTTGCCTGCCCAGCTCGCAGCCCTCTTTAACGTTGGCTGGCTGCAAGCAGTAGCCGA
>CAYPKC010000145.1:0-3923 GCA_964411215.1 uncultured Eggerthellaceae bacterium
AATGGGGATCATAATCGCGTTGACCAGCGTAAAGCCTGTGGTGAGCCATTGCCCCGTTGCCGCGTCAATGTTCATTTCAGTCATGATCGAAGGAAGCGCGGGGGTCACCAACGTCTGATTGAGGATAGTTAAAAAGGTACCGGTAACGATAACAATTAACGTAAACCGTTGTTTACGGCTTAAACCCATGTAACACCTCTGTATCGATTGCGTTGTTGCTTGGCTTTCGTGGGCATAAGCCCAACTTAGCCGTGATCAGCTTTGGAAGAACGCTTCTATAGCGCGTCTGTTAAGTGTACCTTGTTCGGTTCGAGGAAGTTGATCAAACACGAAAATACTTATGGGAACGTTGATATGAGAGAACCACCGGCGTGTTTCGTTCTCAATATCTTGGGGAGTGAGCATAGGGTCGCTGCGCTCGATGGCAGCCACGGGAAGCATGCCGCAGCGGGTGTCCTCGACGCCGAAAACATGGACTCCCGCCACACCGGATACATGGCGGAAGATCTCCGCAATCTCAACGGGATAGATATTCTGTCCCGCAGAAACAAACATATTCTCGCGCTTGTTCTTGATGTAGATCAGATCGTTTTCAATCGCGGCGCGCTCTTCGGTAATGAAGAAGTGGTCAACCGAAAACGCCGTACGCATGTTGAGATAGCCCGCAAAAACACCCGGCCCTTTTATGGCCAGGCGCCCGAAGCCTTCGTCATCGGGGTCGACGATGCGCGCTTCATAGCCGGGAAGCGGCTGCACGCCGCCGTAAAAGTCTTGCGTCACCTGCGACGTTGCGACCGTACCAGATGTTTCAGGAAGGCCGTAGCTGGCAAAAATGCGTGCACCCAAGTCATAAGCACGCTTCATAGTGATCCCGTCGGGATTTCTGCCAACCAATAATACGCACTGGTACCGGCACAGACGGCTTGCCACGCCCGGCGTTGCCTCGCCGCGCCATTCTTCAACGGTCATGAGGTCTTGCAAAGCGGAGTCATCAACCACAATGTGCGTTGCTACCCCGTATTCGCTGTCAAGCAGAATGCGCTCCGCGTCAAACAGCGCATGCAGGCGGAATGGCGTTTTCGACACCACCGCGCCGATAAACGTTTGCAGGCCATCAATCATGGTCAGCGGCAACACGCACTGCCAAATGATGTCGGGCTTGCTTGCCTTTTTGCGAAGCGAGCCGGACATGCTAAACGAGTTAAAAGGCAACCTCTCTTGCCACAGTTTGCTTGACCCAACCGTAAGGCAATCGCACCGAAGTGCCGAACTCTCAAGAAGTTCCGTCCAACTGAGCGGAATGGCGCGCAGCTTGTCGCGCTTGCCATCTTGCACAGTTGAGCGCTGGCCGCCGGCAAAAATCACAACGGCCTGCATGTCGCTGTCGAAAAGATGCGCAGCGCGTTCAGCAAAATGCACGGTGTCGTCGATCAGGTCTTGGCTCTCCCCCATGATGGATCGGGAGCGAATCGATTCGCTGTAGATATCAGCGATAATGTCGCTTTCATCTTCAGGCATCGAGCGCACATTGTAGAGAAGGTCATACGCATTGCCCTCATCAATAATGCAGCGGATGGGCGTCCCTGCACGCTCAAGCGCAAACGAACACGTCAGCTTTTCGCTCTCTGACATGTCGGGCGGAAAGAGCGCCATGGTATAGCCGCCGTAAGCGCACGCAAGGGCGAAAAAGATGAGTTCGGGGCAGTTCGGAAGATCGATCGCAACAATGTTCGTCGCTCTGATTCCCACATTTTGAAGCTTGCGGGCAAGCGTGGCTGAGATCAGGCGCGCCTGCCAGTACGTGTAATGGATCTCGTGTCCATTTTCATCTACATAGGTGAAGAAAAGGTCGTCTGGATTGATGCGGATACTTGTCTCGAAGTAGTCGATCATGAACGGCTTTCAGCCACGGGAGGATTAAGTTGAGGCGGGCGAGTAGGATTAAGGTATGTTAGCCCGCAACCAGAAACCATAATAACGTATGCGATGACCTTTTTGAGTGGGAATATACAATATGTAGTAATTTTTTCTTCGTGCTACCACCAGACGTTGTTATGTGGTAGTATCTCTAAAACACGCTCTGACGGCGTGTTTCCTTCCAAAAACTAGATGATTATTCCCGAAATTGCAGAGGCAACGCGGTCAAGCGAAACGAGTGATTCTTCATGCGTCGCCATATCGCGCAGCTTCACCATGCCTTGCGAAAGTTCATCGGGGCCAAGAATGACAACGCACTTCGCATGCAGCTTATCAGCAAGCTTGAATTGGCTTTTGAGCGAACGATTCTGGTGGTCCATCTCGCAGACAAGTCCTGCATCGCGCAGTTTTTGGACGAGTGCAAACGTCGCGCTCCGAAGATTATCGCTGATCTGTGCCGCAAACACGTCGCAAACGCGCACGTCTTCGAATTCGATGCCTTGCTCTTTCAGCTCAAGCACGCATCGGTCGTAGCCGAGCGCAAAGCCGAACCCGGGCATGGAACGGCCGCCAACCTCTTCTGAAAGCTTGTCGTAACGCCCACCGCCGCCAATCGCGCTTTGGGCGCGCTCGGCGCCTGCTTGCACTTCGAACACGGTGCGCGTGTAATAGTCGAGCCCGCGCACGAGCGAAGGATCTTCGCGATACGCAATGCCAACCTGGTCAAGCAGCTCTTTGACGTGGCGGTAGTGTTCGGCGCAATCGGGGCACAAGTGATCGGTAATGACGGGTGCCTCTTTCATGATGGCCGCGCACGCCTCGCCTTTGCAATCAAAGGCGCGCAAGGGGTTCTTTTCCATGCGCACTTTGCATGTGTCGCAGAATTCGTCGATATGCTCTTCCATAAAACTTTTCACCAGGTCGCGATAGGCCGGGCGGCACACATCGCATCCCATGGAATTAATGAGCAGGCTCATGCTGTCTGCCGGTATGCCAATGCGCGTGAAGAAGCGGATGAGCATAATGATGCCTTCAGCATCGATAGTAGGGTCGTCTGCCCCAATGCACTCAATGCCGATCTGCATAAACTGGCGTTGGCGTCCGCGCTGGGGACGCTCTGCACGAAACATGGGGCCGGCATACATGAGTTTCACAGGCGGCGCACCTTGAGGAACAAGATCGTGCTGCACCACGGCACGGACAACGCCGGCCGTACCTTCGGGGCGAAGCGAGAGGCGGCTTTTGTTCTTGAGCGTTCCCCCTTCAAGAAGCTTCTTCAGGTTCTCCCCCGAAATCGCCGTGAACATTTCTTTACTGACCACATCGGTTGCCTCGCCAATGCCGCGCACGAACAATTCCGTGAGCTCCATAATCGGCGTATCGATGGACAGATAGCCGTATTTGCCAAACTCATCGGCGGCAATCTGTTGGAATGTCTTCCAATAAGCCGCCTCGTTAGGCAGCAAATCGCGGGTGCCTTCAGGTGCCTGTATCGCCATGTTCTATCCTTAACTCTCTTGTTCGTCGTGTGCGTACAGTGTTCAAACGCCGGCAGTCCACACGCACTACATACGCAAATGCACACTCAACCTGTCAAGCCCTCTGCGCAACAGAGCCTACGCAGTCAGAAGGCACAAAAGGTATGAGCCTTGCGCTGTTATATCACAAGTGTGCAACTACCAGATCGCCCATCTGGGAAGTTCCGACTATTTTATCAGGCGGCGTCGACTCATCTTTAATGTCAGCCGTTCTGAACCCCAGGTCAAGCACGTCGGTAACCGCCCGTTTGATATCGTCGGCCGCTTGATGCATGTCGAAGCTGTAGCGCAGCATGAGCTCGCACGAAAGAATTTGGGCAAGCGGATTGGCAATGCCGCGCCCCGCGATATCGGGAGCGCTGCCGTGCGTGGGCTCATATAGAGCATTCGTGTCACCCAGGCTTGCACTCGCAAGCATGCCGAGCGAGCCGGAAATCTGGGCAGCTTCGTCTGACAGAATGTCGCAAA
>CAYPKC010000146.1:0-2498 GCA_964411215.1 uncultured Eggerthellaceae bacterium
GTTTTGCCGCTTTACGACCGATACGTTTTCTATCGTGTCGCTTTTGGTAATTGTATATATTAGCGCTTTACGCAATGCGTTTGCAATTCTACGCATCCGCGCATTCACGAAATCTGCACGGCACGATCATTATCGTTCAGACTCATCTCTCTGTATGTGCGTCCGCATTATGAGCGGTTCATAGGCACCTACGCTCTTGCCTCTATACTCCTTCTGTATAATCTAGCCATGCAGATTGAGCAAAAAGATTCGGATTCATCAGAAAGGTTGATCCATGTCACAGAGCGCTTTCCAGCACATTCTCGTAACCGGTGGTGCCGGCTTTATCGGAAGCAATTTTGTTCATTGGGTTATCAACAACAAGCCTGATGTGCATGTAACGGTGCTTGATGCGCTTACCTACGCAGGGAAAAAGGAAAACCTTTCTGGCATTCCAGATGATCGAATGACATTTGTGCATGGCGATATTTGCGACGAACAATTGCTGCATGAACTCTTTCCTACTATTGATGCCGTTGTCCATTTTGCTGCCGAATCGCATAACGACAACTCAATCTCAAACCCAGAGCCTTTCATTCGTACCAATGTTGAAGGCACCTATAAGCTCTTAGAGGCATCTCGCATCTACGGCACGCGGTTCCATCACATCTCAACGGATGAGGTCTATGGCGATTTGGCTCTTGATGATCCTGTCCGTTTTACTGAGTCGAGCCCTTACCACCCGTCAAGTCCCTATAGCTCGACAAAGGCTGCTTCAGACATGCTTGTCCGTGCATGGCATCGCACCTATGGCGTTCCTGCGACCATTTCGAATTGCTCGAACAACTATGGGCCACGGCAGCACATCGAGAAATTCATACCGCGCCAAATCACCAACATCATTTGCGGCATAAAGCCAAAGCTCTATGGTGATGGCAAGAATGTGCGCGACTGGATTCACACCGAAGATCATTCTTCTGCCGTGTGGGCAATCCTTGAGCGCGGACAACTTGGCGAAACCTATCTCATTGGCGCTGACGGCGAGCGCAATAACATTGATGTTTTAAAAGCTATTCTTGAAAGCATGGGGAAAGACCCGAACGACTTCGATTGGGTACGCGATCGTCCGGGTCATGATCGACGTTATGCTATTGATTCAACGCGACTCCGTCGCGAGCTCGGATGGCAAGCCGCCCACACCGATTTTTCTGAAGGGCTCAAGCAAACGATCGCGTGGTACCAAAATAATGAAGACTGGTGGCGCTCAGATAAAGACGCCGTTGAAAAGAAATACGCGGCACAAGGTCAGTAAGAGCATCGTTTGAGCAGCCCGCTGAAGCGATAATCGCTGCATACGCAGTACAAAGCTAGTACAGCGTAGCCTATACAGGACTTACAAGCGATTTGAAGTTCGCGAATTCGTAATTACCCGAGATTCTTACCCTATCAAGTGCCATCGGATTCTCACCGACATCTACCCGGTCATTTTTCACCGTGAAGGCACAGAGAATCCCCGCATCTTGTAAAGCGGCCCACGCCGTGGCGTGGTTGTCGCCAAAAGGATAAGCCACTGCAACCGCTCCCCCCACAACGTTTTGAGACGCGACAATATCGTCATAGATATCTTGTTGGCTCATCGCATGAATGATGCCGCCTTTGCCAGCTCCGCCTCCACCACGATGCATGTTGTATGAGTGCGACTGGAACTGGACATATTCGCTCGCATACGCAGTGGTGTTATTGCCAAAATCTTTGGCAACTACAAAAGAGGTCGCCGGCACTTGATACTGTTCAAGAAGCGGAATGCCATTTTGCAAAAAACTGGTTTCCCCATCATCAAACGTCAATATGATGCTCTTTGCAGGAAGCGTATGGGTACCATCAACCCAGGCACGGAGCTCTTGGAATGAGGGATAGTAGTAATTGTTCTCATGGAGATAATTCAACTGCTCAGCAAGCTTTGCATCCGAAATATGATTCGCATCCAGATTCTCAGGAGGTGCGTCTGCTTTATACACATAGTGATACATGAGCACCGGAATACGCGTGGCGTTGCTCTCAAATGCAGGCACCACATGTACCTTCCGCTCCGTTTTGGCCAAAAGCCCATCTTCGGTCGTTGCCGTATACGTGATGGTGTAGTCGCCCGGTGTTGAAGTATCTACCGCCCCTTCGACAACCACAGAAGGAGTAATATTTCCGGTCTTCGGGTCGCTTGCATGGCATCCTGGTTCAAGATACTTCTCGCCTGCAAGCACATAGGTGTCTTTGTTGCCTGCGAGCGTCATTACGACGCGATCAGTAAAAGCGCTTTGCTGCTCCATAGGAGTGCCCGCAAAGCGGAGCCCCTCATCAGAGGCGCGCGCATCACCTGATCTTGAAAGCGCCGACATGGCAAAAAACGCTGCAGCAATGGCGACAACGGCTATGACAAGCAATATAACAACTGGCGCTTTTGAAGCTTTTACGCGCTGGGTGGGCATACCTTTTCCTGGCTTACGTACGTTATGGATAAACCC
>CAYPKC010000146.1:2508-3923 GCA_964411215.1 uncultured Eggerthellaceae bacterium
GATAAACCCTTAGAGATTATCTTCTTTACCGTTAGTGTCGATTTCAGGAGAGGGTGAAAGTATGTCATGTGGTTTCGGGGCAGGTTTCCATGTTGTATCAGCCATGATTTTACGAGCATCAAGCCAGCCGTCAACAAGATGCGCGAAACCTCTCCGCAAATCCTTCTTTTCAACAAAAGCCAGCCGAATGAACTCTTTTGCAAACGTCGCCGCCGTGCCCACAGCAAAACCGACTGGATTGTAATCACCTTGCATTTTGAGATAGTGAGCCACGTGTCCGCGATTGCGCATAACGTGGTAGCGCGTCATATTGGAACTTGAGTTCAGCTGCTTCACCGAGCCAACGCCCATATTCTGAATATTGCGGGTTCGCTGCAAAATCACGTCTTCAACAACTGCGGCGCGCCCGGCCTTACAAGCAAGGTAGCCGAACATGCAATCATCCATGTAAATAAAGAAACGGGCATCGGGAATGCCAACCGCTTCCACAATACTGCGATTAAAAAGCCCTCCCTCAAAACACAGTTTGTTCATTTCCTTAAACCCTGAGGGTGGAAAAGCAGGCGTTGAGAAGGGGTCGTAGATCCCAAGCGACTCTACGAAATGGTATTGCCAAAAGAACGGTCCACCATCGAAATCGAGACGCGACCCTTGAATAACATCAAAACGATCTGCCCACTTGTCAAGCTTCTCTATGGCATCAGGTGCGGTCACGACATCATCGTCCATGAGCCAAAACCACTCGGCACCTTCTTCATAAGCGCGCGTCACGCCTGCGGCAAAGCCTCCGGCGCCTCCCGTATTGCTGTCCATGGGAACATAGGAAAAGGTCTGCGCTCCATTAGGCCATGCAACTTGCGTAATGCCTTCTTCTGCCATACGGGCGTAGATATCAACAAGTTGCTTGGTTTTTGAAGAATGTTCGTTGTCAATGACAAAGATGCGCCACGGAGCTTTTGTCGAATACAGAAAAGACTCAAGGAGCTGGTCTAAAAGCTCCTGCCTTTTGTAGGTTACTATTACTATCGCAAGCTTCTGCATGGTTTGAAAGTTTACCATTGCCTAGCGGTATAATGTTTCGGATTGCAGATCAACAGGCTGAAGAGCGGAGTGTTCTTGTCAATTTGGATTGAATGTGGCGTTATTTTCCTTGTTGCCATTGCCTCCACGATCGCCTTCACCCCTCTGGCGAAAAAGATCGCGGTTAAACTTGACGCGATCGACTATCCCGACAATCGCAGGGTTAATACGAAACCAATTCCCCGCATGGGTGGCATCGCAATGTTTTTAGGAATGATCGTCGCTTGCCTTGTCATGATTGCCGGAGAGCATCTTTTTGGCTGGTTTAATCCTCTTTTCAATTTTGGCGGCGAATCTAGCTCAGGAAACGTCAATTTCGTTTTAGTAGCCATCGG
>CAYPKC010000147.1:0-3912 GCA_964411215.1 uncultured Eggerthellaceae bacterium
AACTGAAGCAAGTAGTCTTGCGGGGACGCGCACTTCTCTAAAGACAGAAAAGATAGTTGAATAAAAAATGCAGGAGCGCACTCGCGTTCCTGCATTATGTTTCTCTATGAATGTTGCTTATTTGATCTCAGGAAGGCTTGCAGCAGCCACCGATTGTCCCACCCGACGCATTTTCTCATCAGGCAGGGTAACCGTAATCTGTTTCGCTAATTCAGGATACTCATCAGCCAAAACCCTGTTGCATTCGCTGATGATGAGATCTCCGCCAACACCAGATGTCACGCGTCCCAAGATAAGGAGCGTTTCAATCTCATAGAAGCTCGCATAGAGCACGAGCGTATGGGCAAGATAGGTGCCAATGGAGCGGAAGATATCAAGAGCGCCCGTATGGCCATTGTTCGCAAGATCCTGTACGACCTTAAGCTTGTCAGCAGGTGAGAGGTCTTCGTCAAGCTCGATACCGGCTTTAGGAGCAAGCTTGATAACGCAGTCTTGGCTGAAGTATTTGCACCCGACGCCAAGATCTCCCGACCATTCGTCTTGAAGCGCACAGGGGGATAAATCAACAGGCGCGAAAGCAAGCTCATTAATCCAGCCAAGCACATTCTGGTCGGCATCAACGTAGCCTACTGCTTCACTTGTACCCATGGCGATACCTAAAATGTCACCTTTTCCGGTACTCATAGCACCGGCAAGCGCCGTGACGTCTCCATCGTTTGCAACCACTACCGGTACATCACCGATTTCAGCTGCAGCTCGATCATAAATAGTTTTCACTTCTTCACGACGGGCACGGGGCACCTTAATGAAGAGGGAAGCAACCATGGGGCTGTTGCCTACAAACGTACCGGCTGATGAAATGCCGATAGCATCTACGCGGGGCATTTTCGAGGCTGCCGTTTTGAACGCCTCGACAATCTCGTTGAAGTGATACATGGGGTCTTCGGTGACCTTGGGAAACCAAACAACCTCTTCTGAATAGACAGGAGTGCCATCGATAACGGCTGATACCTTTCTATCAGAGCCGCCTGCGTCAAAGCCGATGCGGCATCCGTCTAAATGACCGCCGATTTCTTTGGCGGATTCGTGTTCTTCGGGGAAATGCTCGCGATCGACGGCAATGATTTCAAGGGGACGCTCATAGACATCATGGACAAACCCATAATCGAATGAACGAGAACCCCATGAGGCATACATATCGCCAATGATTTTTGCGATCTCATCGCAACCGCAGATATAGACTTTAAAGCCGCCAACGCTCCAGAGCTGGAACTTGATAAGGCGCTCGACATAACGCAGATTCGCTTCAAAGAATTCAGGCCCGCGAATAGCGCTCTCACGAACAGAGATAAGACCATTTTCTCGCTCGACCGCGATGGCTATCGGATGATCTGCCCCTTTGAGGTATTCTTTTGCCCACACACCAAATGGGATGAATTCATCATCGAGCACAGGCATATTTTTGATGTCGTAATCAATTCCAAGATACCTCATCTTAATCACCCACTATCTCGCCTAAAACTTGTTCTGTCATACAAAGTGCACGGGGCACGTGGAACGGTCCTTTGAACGTTGAGCCTTTTGTCGGAGGCATAGTTGGAAGACCGTCACGTCTGAGATAACCGTACCACTCGCCATATTCCTGGTCGGCAAAATGCTCGCGGCAATACTGAAGTGTTTTGCAAAGCCAATCAAAATAAAACATATCGCCCGTATCACGAAGCGCTTTCGCAGAGGCGATCATGGTTTCATTATGCGGCCACCAGAGCTTCATATCGTGCTCATAGGCTTCAGGGGGCTTGCCTTCCGCATCTATGAAATAGAGAAGACCGCCATATTCATGATCCCATCCGCCTTCGATGGCATACCTGAAAATACTCTCGGCCGTTTGATAGAGTTCGCGATTCTCTGAATAGTTTGCTTCATCCATCAAAAACCAGCTGCATTCGATATCATGTCCCGGATTGACGACACGACCGGCGGTATACCAAAGCTCAGGTTCGCCTTGTGCATTCACGGATTCGAGCGTGCATTTCAACTCAGGGCGATAATGCTCCTTCACGATCCTGTTCACACATTCTGCGGCATGCTGGTTATAGAGCGGCGTGCGATCAGGATCTACTCGGCGCATAATAGAAATGATGTTGAGGAAAATCATGGAATCGCCAAGAGATCTGCCGCTACGAGTCACGGCTTCTGTTTTAGGGCCAAGCTCTGTCGGATCGGTCATCCCGCCCCAGTTGAGATCATAGATCATCTGATAGGCGCGTCGTGCGCGCTCAAGATATTCTTTATCGCCAACTACGCCATAATATTCAGCATTGCCAATGCAGTAAAACCCTTCAGAGAAGTTATAGCGGCGTTGACGTAGCGGCTTGCCTTCAGCAGTGACCGTGAAATAGAGCCTGTCTGAAGCGTTGTGATTGATGCAATGATTCTCTAAGAAATCAAGGCAGCTTTTTGCAGCTTCGAGCCATTCCGGCCTTGTGCCATACACATGGCACATATAGGAATATGTCCACGCACAGCGGCCTTGCATCCATACACTTTTATCGGTGGAATAGATATTACCTTCGCGGTCAAGACACGTATAAATGCCGCCATTGACAGGATCTATGCCGTGCTCAAGCCAAAAGGCAAGGCTTGTTTCAAGCTCATCTTTACACCAGCTGCGCCACCATTTGAGCTTATAGAAATCATCGTGAGATAAGGCTGCCATGATTAAATCCAGCTTTCAAGGATAGGTGCCTCGGGATCTATCATCTGCTCTGCTTTAAGAACGGCAACAATAGAGGCAACATCATCATCAACCAAGGCCTGCACCGGCTCGCGCATTTGGTTGGTATTGAAAATACCCATTTGCCAAAGCGCCGTCTTAAACGATCCGACACCGGCACCAAAACCGACGGTGGCGGTAATCTTGCGCGTCATCATCATGAGGCGTGCGAGCTTGTCCTGGATAGTCTTAACGCGCTCCCAATCGCCCTTCTGAGCCGCTGCCCATTGCTCGGCATAGTCATGGGGAGCAACATTTGCAAGACCAGGAACAGAGCCGTCGGCACCGCCAAGATAGGCGCCGTCGACCACGACTTCGTGTCCGGTAAGGAGTTGCATGGGGTGTCCCGCATCTTTATTTCTCAGGATGAGCCAGCGGAAGGCTACGTCATCTCCTGAAGAGTCTTTCACGCCTTGGATGATGCCATCCTGACCAAGCTCCAAAAGCATATCGCCATCGAGCTTGGTATGGACACAGGCAGGGAGGTCATAGGCAAAGAGGGGAAGGTCGGTGCATTTGCGGATTTGCCTGAAGTGACGTTCATTTTCAAACGGTCCGCCAAGAGCATAGAACGGCGCTGTTGCAACAAGGCCGTCAACCTCTTTGAACTTAGAGACGCTTTTGACCTGATCGATCACGCGATTGGTTTCGATATCGATGACGCCGACAAGAATCGGAACTCTGCCATCAACGATAGCAATGGCCTCACGAAGCACTTGATCGCGCTGCTCATCGGTCAAAAAGGCAACTTCGCCACTTGAGCCTAAGAAGAACAAGCCATCCATACCGGCATCGATCATGCGGTTGATGGATCGTTCAAATGCAGCAAGATCCAATTCGCGATCTTCTTTCAGGGGAATGATAACGGGCGGAATAACGCCACTGAACTTCGAGAGATCCATACGTTCCTTTCAATACGGTACTGTGCGGGCATGCAGCCCTTTTCACTTATTGTAATCGGCGGTTAAAACTACCACGCTCGTTTCATTCTACTTTGAGGGCAAAATGAAACGAGCGTTTACGGTATTTTGTCTCTATTCTGATTATTATCAGCCGAGATCAGGGTGGAGCAGGGAAGGTGCTGCTCCTAAAAGAAGCTTGGTGTATTCATCCTTCGGATTATTGAACACTTCTGT
>CAYPKC010000148.1:0-3886 GCA_964411215.1 uncultured Eggerthellaceae bacterium
TGCAGCGGTGTAGGACGATCGACAACAACCCCATGGTCTTCCAAGATTTTCACGAGGCGGTCAAGCGCAGCATTGCCAGCTTCAACGGTGCGTAAAGGACGCAGTCCCCACATACCGCGCATATCGGAGTCTATTGGCACCTTCTCAGATGTCGCAGGTTCCTCAGGCGGAATCATGCCATTGTCGCATCGGCCTACGATAACTCGCTTCAGCGGATCCCAGTCATTCCAAGAATTAACAATCTTTGCCATAAAGACTCCTTTCTTCTCTCTAAAACCGTTATACCACTTTGTTTTGATAATGGGCTTTTAAATATGTTTGCGCGAGAAGACTTTTTGCGAAAGACGATCAATACTCCCACATATGATCGAGCGGCCCTGAGCAGCGTCCCAGATCAAGGCCAGAGGCAAGCGCTCCTGCCACATACGCCTTTGCCTGTCGGCACGCCTCTTCTATGCTCTCCCCTCGTGCAAGGCCGCAGGCGATCGCGGAAGACAAGGTGCATCCGGTACCATGCGTATTCGGGTTATCTATTCTTTCACCTAACAGCCACACCTCTTGGCCGTCTTGCGTCAAAAGGAAATCGTTTGCCTTATGAGGGTCTCCTGTGCTGTGGCCGCCTTTGACCAGTACCGCAACTCTGTCATAGGTGCCTGTGCAAGGGTTTGGGTAAACCTTTTCTGCAATGATGCGTGCCGCTTGCACCATATCGTCTTCGCAGGCAATAGGCATGCCCGAGAGTACTTCTGCTTCAGCGATATTGGGAGTGATGACAGATGCCATGGGGATGAGTTTTTGTGCGAGGGCAACCACAGCTTCATTTTCAATAAGGGATGACCCGCTCGTTGCAACCATGACAGGGTCGATCACAATATTGCGCGCATCGTTTTTCTTCAGCGTTGCATGAATGGCACCGATAGCCTCAGGCGATGACACCATGCCGATCTTGACGGCATCAGGGCGAATATCTTCATACACGACATCGATTTGCTGTGCTATGAAAGCGGGAGTGATGTTTTCTACGCCATAGACACCGCATGTGTTTTGCGCCGTCAGCGCAGTGATCACGCATTCTGCAAACAACTTGTGCGCTGCGATTGTCTTGATATCTGCTTGGATTCCGGCTCCGCCGCTCGAATCGCTTCCCGCAATCGTTAAAACTGCTTTCATGGTGTGGGCATTCATACGATCTTTCCAACTTCGTCTTTCAACTGCTTGGATGCCTTTTCGATATTGTTCGCGGCCATGATGGCTGACACAACGGCAATGCCTGCAATGCCTGAGCCTTTGAGTTCGCACACATTGTCAACAGTAATGCCACCAATCGCAACCGCCGGGATTGATACGGCATTGCAGATATCGCGAATGTTCTGAAAGGATAAAACATCAGCTTCTTCTTTGGTGGAAGTAGAGGCAACCGCCCCTACCCCAATATAGGTAGCACCGTCGCGCTCTGCCGCTTCGGCTTCGCTAACAGTGTGGACAGACACACCTACGATAGCGTCTGCCCCAAGCTCTTTTCGTGCATACGCACACGCGCCATCGTCTTGTCCGATATGCACGCCATCAACGGAGGCGACTTTTGCTGCCTCAATATCATCATTTATCACTAAAGGCACATTGGCGACTCTGCATACCGGTGCAAGCGCGCGAGCATATTTTGCAAGGGCAATAGTAGAAGCGCCCTTTACGCGCAATTGCACAAAGGAAACGCCACCGACAAGAGCGTCGGCGACACAGGTAGCGAGCGACCTTCCTTCAAGCCATCGATTGTCTGTAACAAGGTAGAGCTCCAATGCGCGTCTGACATCTTCTTGTGTCCAGATTCTTTTGATCTTGCGCCTTAAAGTCATTGCAACCCTTTCTGCATGCTCCGTGTATATGTCGTTTTGCTAACCGTTTTATTCAGCAGCACGCTACGGTACAGGTTTCTTTCCGCAGCTGCAATAACTTCGCTAAAGCGGCATAAAGATCATAATAGTCCCAGATTCAACCCCTATAAGAACGGGTTCGCCAATAAGCTCATTTGAAAGTCCGAGCGATGTTTTGTTCGTGAGCGTCGCATCGTCAAGTTCCCATTTCAATCCACGCTCAAAAAAACCTTCAGCCGTATCGTTCATTGCAAAAACGGATACCGTTCCGCTCGGTTTTGCTTCTGATTCAAAAACATCGGGACCGGTCACAAAGACAATTTCGTTTTGCTTATCAATTACCGTCACCGATATGCCAAGCTGGCTGAATTTAGTAAACAACTGGAGATTCGCAATCGTATGGTCAAGACGTCCTCCGGTAGCTCCAAAGACGACAACTGCATCGTATCGACGGCTTTTTACACGCTCAAGCGCAAGCTCCATATCTGATTTATCTTTGTGAGCAGAAAAGCGAGACGTGCGAATGCCTTTAGGGAAATAACCAAGTGAGTCGAAATCGCCGATCACAAGATCAGGTACAACATCAATAGCAAGAAGGTGAGAATAGCCTGCATCTATTGCAATAACCGCATCGAATATATCTTCTTCATACATTGCCTCAAATGCTTCTGTATTGAAATCAGCTGCCGCGACTAACGCGCAAACACTCATCCCATAACCTTCCTATAGACGCCTTTGCTAGAATACCATGAGAGCGGGTCGGACGACTGCGTGTGATGGTAAAACTGCTGTTTGGCCGCACATGAGGAAAGTCCGGGCTCCTAAGGGCGAGATGCCAGCTAACGGCTGGACAGGGCAACCTGATGGACAGTGCCACAGAAAAGAAAACTCCGGAGCGCATGTTTGCATACACTCCGGAAAAGCTGAAACGGTGTGGTAAGAGCGCACCAGCGTATCGGTAACGATACGGCTTGGTAAACCCCATCTGGAGCAAGCGCAAATAGGAACGCAATACGTCTGCCCTTACGTGCGTTCGGGTTGCGTGCTAGAGACGTGCGGTGACGTACGTTCGAGATAAATGGTCGTCTGAAAAACAGAACCCGGCTTACAGGCCCGCTCTCTTCCTTACCTATGCGCACAAATGCTCAGTGGGCGCACCCGTCTTAAAGCAAGGTTTTATGAATCAGCAGGTTTGAGTCAGCGTATTTAGTCTACGTCTTCAAAATCGTCTTCGACGTCACCGAAGCCAGAGAGATCCTTCTCAAAGACACCAGTTACCGGTGCTTGTGGAGCAGCAAGTGGCTCAGCTTCGACAGGCAAGAAGGATGCATCAGCTTCTTCTTCGTAAATGACGTCTAGCTGGCCAGCTTCACGGCCGATTCCCGGAATCGCGTCGATATCATCGTCGTAGCCAAGCTCGTTGAGCTTATGAGATGCGTCTTGGATAAGGTCACGCAACAGGTCAGCATAGCCCTCGCGTGCGTCTTCGCGATCATCTTCAAGCTTGCGAATAGCATCAAGCACGCTTTGTTTGTCGGCATTAGCACGATTGATGATACGATCAGCTTCTTCACGTGCATCTTGCATGGTCTCAGATGCTTGCGCGTTAGCCTTCACGATGATTTCATCAGCTGAACGCTGAGCAATAATGAGTGCAGAAGAAATGGCGCTGTCGTTTGCCTTTTTGTCGGCGAGCTGCGCCTCAAGGTTTTCGATAATGGCATCTTTTTCCGCTAAGGCTTCTGCCAGATCACCCTCTGCTACCGCTGCTATCTCGCCTTCGACGGCAACTGCTTTCGGAGCAGCCTGAGCCGATGCTTCGGATTCTTCGCGAGCAGCAACAAGGTCGCGCTCCAAATTCGCGATAGTGTCGTTGAGATAGTCGATTTCGTCTGCGACATGCTCTAAGAACACATCGACTTCGTCAACGTCATAACCATTGCGGTCGATTGCAAAACTTTTATTGTGGATGTATTGGGCAGTGATGGCCATTTATGTTACCTTCGAATAGCGTT
>CAYPKC010000149.1:0-3855 GCA_964411215.1 uncultured Eggerthellaceae bacterium
GCGGCGTTTCTGCCATAATGAAGATCAACCAAGAAAAAGCCAAGATTCTCTACGACTTCCTTGATCAGTCGAAGCTCTTTAAAGGCACCGCTCAAAAAGAATACCGTTCCTTTATGAACGTCCCCTTCATAACGGGCTCAGATGATCTCGATGCGCTTTTCGTTGCTGAAGCAAAAGACCATGGGCTTGAATCTCTGAAAGGCCACAGAAGCGTTGGCGGTATGCGCGCAAGCATCTACAATGCTATGCCTGTCGAAGGAGTCAAGAAGCTCGTCGAGTTTATGGAGACGTTCGAAAAGAACCACAGCTAAACGCATTTTCCTGTCGGTTTGCTTTCTTTGAAAACTGACAGTCCATAAACTTGCGGCATTTCAATAGATTCCCCGCTCAAGACCTATTTAACGACGTTTGTGTGCTACACTTTCCAAACGACTGTATACGCACGCGCATAAATGGAGAACTCAACGTATGTCGTTTTGGGATAGATTTGCAGGATTCGGCTCATCCATGTCTCCTGACATGGCAATAGACCTTGGTACGGCAAATACTCTCGTTGCCATCACCGGCGAGGGGATTGTCATTAACGAGCCGTCTGTTGTTGCTATCGAGAAAAGCACGCACAGGGTTTTGGCCGTTGGTCATGAAGCTAAGAACATGATCAACCACACACCCGATGCCTTTTCTGCAGAACATCCTTTGAAAGACGGCGTCATTGCCGATTACGACGTGACCGAGGCTATGCTTTCGGCGTTCATCAACAAAGCTTCTGAGCGCAAATATCCTTGGCAAGCAAAGCCGCGCATCGTTATCTGCATTCCGTGCGGTGCTACCTCCGTCGAAAAGCGCGCGGTGTTTGAGGCTGCTATTCAGGCCGGAGCCCGCCAAGCCTACCTTATTGAAGAGCCTATGGCAGCTGCCATGGGTGCAGATCTTCCCGTGACAGAGCCAACAGGGTCTATGGTCGTAGACATTGGCGGTGGCACGACAGAAGTTGCTGTTATTTCTTTAGGCGGCATTGTGTCGTCATCATCGTTGCGTCTTGCCGGCAACCGCTTGGATGAGGCAATTGCTATTCACTTGCGCGATCTTTTAGGCATCAAGATTGGGGAGCGCACCGCTGAGGTCATCAAAATCAAGATAGGCTCCGTCTTGCCCTTTGAAGATGGGCGTGAGCGCGACATGATTATTTCTGGTCAAGATGTCTATACCGAACAGCCTAAAGAAGTCACCATTCAATCAGAAGACGTGCGTACTGCACTCCAAGCTCCCATTGAAGAGATGGTTCTGCATATCAAAGACACGTTCAAGACAACTAATCCCGACTTAGCATCGGATATTATCCAAAATGGCATATTGCTGACCGGAGGCGGCGGCCTTTTGTCCGGCCTTGATCGCTACCTCACAAACGAACTAGAGATACCGGTGTGGGTAAGCGAATCTGCCTTAACCAATGTCGTATCTGGTTGTCTGAAGGTGCTCGAGACGCCAACAGCGTTGCGACAGACGCTGATGCGCTCGAAATAAACCGACTTTAAGACTGCACCGTGCCTTAAGGCACATAATCCTTCTGGTGTGGCGCAGTGAGATGACGAGAAAGACAATAGATAACGCAAGATGGCGCTTAATTTCCAGAACAAAGGCAATCTGCGCATATCGCGCATCATCGCTATTGTGCTTGTTGTGGTATCTATCCTGCTCCTTACCCTATTTGCGACTGAAGGACCGACAGGCCCTCTCCATTCGTTGCAAAACAAATTCCAGGCAATAAGTGCTCCTTTCAAACTTGTTGGCGCGGCAAGTGGCTCGCTTGTCGATTCTGCAACGGAAGCCGCGGGAAATGCGCGTGCAAGCGAAGAGACGCTTTCTGCCCTTAAGCAGCAAAATGAAGAGATGACCGAACTGGTGGCAAAAGCTGAAGAGTATCGGCTTGAAGCAAAGCGTCTCCAGGATTTACTAAATCTCAAAGATGCGTATGAAATCGAAGGCGTCTCAGGACGCGTGATCGGGCGCTCCCTTGATGCGTGGAGCCAAACTATCACGATCGATGTCGGTACGGATGTCGGCGTCCATCCAGGCCTTACGGTGCTCGGCCCAAGCGGTGTGATAGGGCAAGTTATTTCAGCATCGGGCGGCTCGGCTGAAGTGCGCCTTATTACTGATCCGCAATCAGGCGTAGCTGCAATGATTCAATCAAGTCGCGCAGAAGGCGTGTTGCGCGGCTCGCTGAACGGCGTGCTTCACCTTGAGAACGTTGACGACGACGTTGAAGTCAATGTAGGCGATGTCGTTATGACAAGCGGTCTTGGCGGAAGCTATACGAAAGGGCTTTTGCTCGGTACGGTTGTCAGAGTTGAAGGCAATGCGCGTGATGCTACCCGCGATATCATCGTCTCGCAAAACGAGCGTATTTCGGCGCTTGAAGAAGTCATTGTGGTCTTCAGTGCAGCGAAAGGTGCCGAGTAATGCCTATTGTTGAGCGCATACCCATTATCATCGGCGCAGTAATCGCCTTTTTGCTGCAGCTTATTGTTGCTCCGAATATTGCTTTGTTAGGGGCTATTCCGAATTTTGCGCTGGCCTATGTGATTGTTATTGCTATCGCCAATGCAAGAAATGCCGGCTATATCATGCCGTTTATCTTGGGACTTGCCTGCGATTTGGTAGGAAATGGCCCTGTCGGTGCCATGGCTTTGCTGTTTGTCCTTGCAACGATGATCGTCTCGTTTTTATTCATTGCGGTCGGAAGCGAAGGCATACCGACCATGGTTATTTTCATCACCGTCTCATGCCTGATCGTCAACATCATCTATGCGCTTTTGATGATTGCGTGTGGGCTGCCTATCGGTTTGCTGGAGGCGCTCCTCTCGCGGGCACTTCCGCTGTGGCTTTATGATACCGTCTTGGCATTGATTATGCTTCCCTTGGTTTTGCGCTTTGTCATACGCCGCAAAGAAACCAACGAGATGCCAATTATTAATTCATAGGGTAGGGGGAGCCCTCAGTGTTCGAAGCGATTATTGCTGGAATAATCACACTTATCATCATTCTGTGCTTGGTTATTGTCATCCTGTATATTCGCTCGCGCAAACAAGATCATACGAGCGTCTATGCCAATGATGTCAAACAGCTTGATACGGTAGGTGTCGGCACCTCTCCTTTGGGGAACAGCCAAGCCCAGCATGCCGCTTCGGGGGAGAATGTTCGCGTTAAATCAGAGAAAGAGTCTCTCCGCAAACCTTCTGACAGTCTTTCCCGTCGATTTGCTGTTTTCGGTGTCTTTGTCGCAGGCGTTTTTGCCACGTTAGCGGCGAAGTTGTGGTCGATGCAGCTGCTTGCAAATGATAGCTATACGTCAGAGGCAGAGAACAATCTATACACCACCGTTAATACGCCGGCGCCGCGAGGGTGTATCTATGACCGCAATGGTCTTGTGCTCGTTAAAAACCGACTGAGCGAAACCGTTCTCGCTGACGCTGAAGTTGCTTCGCAGGAAAGCGTGCTTATGAGGCTGCAGGCTGTGCTTGGCATTCCCATCGGTGTTTTACGCGAGCGCGCAAAAGACGAGTCGCTTGGTGCCCAGAGCCAACGCGTTATTGCAACGGACGTGCGTTTGCGTGATGTGGCATTTATCTCCGAGCATGCCGATGCGTATCCAGGTATCACCATAGAAGAACGTACGGTGCGCGAATATCCTTATGGAGCGTTGGCGGCACATGTGCTTGGCTATATCGGTTCGCCGACCAAAGAGGAGCTTGAAACGCCGAAAGAAGGACGCAATTTGGAGTCGTTCGAACAAGTTGGCAAAAACGGCGTTGAACTGACCTACGACAATATTTTGGCAGGAGATAAAGGCGT
>CAYPKC010000150.1:0-3845 GCA_964411215.1 uncultured Eggerthellaceae bacterium
TCTATGCATGGATTATTGTTTAATGAATTCTTCACCTTTATTGTTAAAGAGCTTTAATGTCCCATTCTCATATTCAAAAGGCAGATTTATCGTTACTGTGCCGTTTGATGCATTCATCTTTCCCACGATAGATGATTCCTCGACGTCGACTTCGTAGGATCCTGAGAGATTCCCTTGAGGTGTTTCGCAAATAAAAGATTCGTTGTTGAACTCAAATGCCCCACCACTGGCCAACGACCACTTTCCCTGCAACGCCGCGTTTACTTCTTCAGGCGTGATACTTTTCGAACCTTGCTCAAGAGAATCTATCGTGACCTCCATCGTTTGGTATTCTTTTGACGAAGAGTCATTCGGGCTGACCATGATGGTTACAGGACTATTGTCTTTCGGCAGAACTAGCCTTCCAAACGTAACAGTTCCATCCTTCAGAGCGCTGTCAAAAAAGGCACCTACAAGCTTATATTGCTCCCCACCACCTGATGAATAGCTGGGATTATCGCTTAACTCAGCACCATTTTGGAAGAATTTAATGCTGAATGTCGATTGAACAGATGCCGGTTTATCTTGCTCATTGGTGTAATTGAAAACAAACACGAGGGCATTCGCGCTGTCCGTCAATTGAGCATTCGCCTTCTCCACATGGTCATACTTGAGATTGCCGCCTTCAAGAGAGAAGTCTATATTCTCTACTTCCGGATTGAATTCTTCAGTCTGTGCATCGCTGGACTCATTTGAGCTAGTTTGTTCACTTCCATTTGTGCCGCAAGCATACAATGACACTGCAAATAGAGTTGTAATCGTTAAAGCCGCGATCCTTTTTATAATGCTTGCCATCTCTGTCTCTTTCTCTCGTTTATAAAAACGCAGAACATTCGTCCAATAGCTTATTTCCGTAAAAGGACTCATCTGGAAATCGGAGCTGATTCAACTTCAAGCCTATCCGACTCAATAAAAAAGATTCATCGGTGATTAAGCTCGGTTCTGACGCAAGCATCATAAAGCCAAAATTTCAGAATATGTTGCTCAACAAATTCTGCTGCGTCCATGCGATATTGATGCGAACCGAGCGACCAAGAAGGACGCTCTTGGATAAAGAACGTCCATTCGTACATGGAGAAATCGGGTAGTTGGTTTTAGGTTCAGAACTGATTTGTTGCTCAACAAATACGAGCAATCTAATGAAATAATACCGGGTGCATCTTAACAATGTAATGCAACAGAGAAGTCCAAGTTTTCAAGCAAACTACATCGAATAAGAACTTGAATCAATTACTGAAGGAATCAAAAGCGCATTTTCTACAAGGCTTAGATACGAACTAGACGTTTATTTTGCAGTGATTTGTTTGATCAAGGGAGGTTTGCGTGTCTTCAGTATTAGTTAAAACTTTTAATATTCCCTCTGAGTATCTAAAGAAAACTACTTTTAGCGGCGCAGTCTTTTACAACACAATTAACGTTTATAACGACAAAGTTGTAGGTAAGGGCAGAGATACTCTAACTTGGAAGTTCGATGACTTTAAAAGCATCAATGTTGTTACCGCTAATATGAACTCACAATTTGGACAGATAGTATTTGCTGAATCTGATCAAGTTAACAACGGAAATTTGGCACATCCTGCTGAAGAGCAATTAAACCCTGAGTCCTTAAATCGCATTTTGATATGCGCCGGGATGTTTGCCTTTAAAAAAACAAACAAGCTGACCGAGGAAATAGGCATTGCTGTCAAGAATGCTTTTGAAAAGTTTCACTCAGGTGAAGTAGTGATTGTCGATGAAGACACAGCTACTGAATCTGATAATTCCAAAGTTGATAAATCCGAAGACATCGCTGAAACCTTAAGAATGTTTAAGCAGCTTCTTGATGATGGTGTTATTTCGCAAGAAGAATTCGACTCCAAAAAATCTCAGTTACTTAATCTCTAGCGCATCAGGAGAACGTATGGAAAACGAGAATGTACCCAACGAGTTATCAACCAACAAACCTCATTTGAATGAAGAGGCTTCTGTAGCAAAAAAAGAGAAGATTGATCAGGAAACAGATAAGCAGGAATATATTCAAGATTGCAAAATAGCCGGAGAAGGAATAACTGACGAAGAGAAATCCGAAGTTGACGATAAGGTTGACTCTCCTGCTGTTGAGGAACAACACGACGAGAAACCAAAGTCTGCTGCACCGAAAAAGCCTTTATCACCAAAAGGGATGGCTGGAATAATTATTGGAGCTGTTATAGCAGTTTTGGCAATCATTGCGATAATAATTGGTGTTACATCTGCCGTAGCGGCTCAGCAACACGAAGACGAACTTGCTACTTATAAATCTAACTTAACATCTATTACTTCAAATATGCTTACGGGAGCAGCTGATTCTGAAAGTGCTGCAAATCTTATTAAATCAGTGTGGCGTAACACTATTTATAAGGAAAGCGATTCAAAAACCGACAAATATACTAAGATAGGCAGACACTTTCGCAGCGATTTTAATGACTCACTTGGCGAGTTATTCAATGATCCAAATTTTGATGCAGAAATTAGCAGCATCAAAAGTAATAAAGAAACCGTTAAAAAAGAATTTGCGGAACTCGCAAACCCTCCAGAAGAATATAAAGAAATCTATGAAGCTGTTTGCGAGCTTTACGATGCATATTTTGAATTGGTCAATTGCGCCATAGATCCGTCAGGAAACCTGTCTAGCTATTCGAGTACATTTTCAGATGCAGATAGTGCGACATTAAAGGCGTACGAAAAAGTTAAAAGCTTGCTTGATGTTTAACTAAATACAACCACAAAACTTCTAATGGGACAACGGACAACGGGGACGTAGCCTATTGTCCCACTTTCATGTTCGCTATCTGGGGAAACAGTTTTGTCGCCTTAAAAACGGGACAATAAGCTACGTCCCCGTTGTCCCACTGTTCTACTGTCGCATCGATGTCTCTTCACATTTAGAATGTTGCACAACAAAGCAAAGAGGTTCTGCTATAGACTCACCGTATGTAGGTCTATAGAAGCCGCTGTCTCCAACGGTCTTCGTTTTGTCGTGAATATGCCGACAAGGGGGGATAATATGATCTCAAAGATTCTCAAGATTCTATTGGCTGCTACTCTTGCTTCCGCGCTCATTCCAAGCGTAGCCTTTGCTGGGGTCGTCGCGCCTGAGATGGCTGAAACTTCAAAGAGCGAAGGCGTTGAAGCCAAAGCAAATGAGTCTGCAGAGTCGGCTACATCGGATTTGCAGAGCAGGGAAGCCCTCCCTGATGAAGAAGCCTCCAGCCAAGGCAAAGAACCAAGCCTTGAGGCCGAGAATTCTGAAGTCACATCCAACGATGAACAAGCGATCTCAACGGCTGCCATTCCCGAAGGCGAGTATCAGTCGCAATCTTCTGATCAGAACATCGTCGTACAACCGCAAGGAACAGTAGTTGAATCCGGAACCTGGGGAACATGTCCCTGGGAACTTACTGAGGACGGAACTCTTACTGTGCATCCTGGAAATGCTGGCTCTATGGATACTAAACCTTGGAAAGATAAAAGTAATAGCATTCAGCATCTCATTTTTCGAGCAGAAGGTACAAGCAAGATTATGCTTCCTGCTGATGCAGCGAATATGTTTGAAGGATCTCTTGCCAAAATAATAAACGTCAAAGGCCTAGATACATCATCAGTCACGAATATGGGTTGTATGTTCTTTGGCTGCTCATCACTTAAAGCCCTTGATCTATCAAGCTTCGACACGTCATCTGTAACAAGTATGTATAACATGTTCACTGGCTGCTCATCACTTAAAGCCCTTGATCTATCAAGCTTCGACACGTCATCAGCGAAAAATATGCTCGCGATGTTCTCTA
>CAYPKC010000151.1:0-3841 GCA_964411215.1 uncultured Eggerthellaceae bacterium
CGATCTGCTAGTTCGAGACTTAGATCGGGACAATAGGCTACGTCCCCGTTGTCCCGATTTGGGTGCGAACAGCATCTAAAAACACTTGGGCCTGACGACTCAAGAGCGTTTTGCGCCATACAAGACCGCTATGCGAGATGAGAGCTGGAGCAAGGGGAATGAAAACAAGGCCGGCATCGGAGCCGTCTATCAGCCCTTCATAGGTAAGCGCAACGCCAACTCCCCTCCTCACAAGAAACTTGCAATTCATAGCCAAGCTATAAGTAGCGACCACATCAAACACATCCATAGCGCCATGTGGCTCACTTTTTTGCAACCAGTCATGCAACTTGCCGGTTTTCATGGCTTGATGCGACACGATCAATTGCCTGTCAGTTAAATCATCAACCCTTACCTCGGGCAATTCCGCCAGCGGATCGTCGCGCAAAACGACAGCTCCCCATCGATCGGCATAAGGCAGTTCGAGCACATTCATCGCCACATGAGGCTGCAATTCGCATTCAAGGAGAAAATCGTATTGGCCGCGCACGAGGCCATCCAAAAGATCCGCAGATGTACCGCTATGCAGCTCGAAATTCACCCCGACATACTCACGTTGCGTTGCAACCATGGCATCGGCTAAAAGCTCCATGGCTTGAGTTTCGCCGCACCCGATATGCACAACGCCGGCAACCGTTTTCGACGGCAGCTTTACGTCAGCTTCGGCTTTCTCGGCCAGCGAGACAATGGACTCCGCATACTTGGCAAGCATCGCGCCGTGCTCAGTGGGAGAGATGCCAGTGTGGCTGCGGGTGTAAAGCGGGCGTCCCAACTCGCGTTCCAGTTCAGCCAGCTGGCGCGAGAGGGTCGGTTGCGTTACATGAAGCCGCTTCGATGCATTTGTGATGCTTCCCTCTTGGAGGACAGCCAGAAAGTAGCGCAGTGTTCGAAGTTCCATAGCCATGCCTTTCAGGCAATTTTCTTTTTCCAATATAAGTATTTTACAAGGTTGCTTGGACGCGTATACATTGACTACGAAGAATAGGATTTTAGTATGCGACTGGTGCTGCAAATCGGGCAGTTCGAAGACAGAAAAGAGGTGCTTCGATATGAAGGCTAAACCGACAAACCACGCCATCGATCGACGAGCCTTCGTGAAGGGAACAGCGCTTGCAGCCGGCGCCATTGCCGCAGGTGCGCTTACGGGATGCGTTGGCGTAAACACGCCTTCGCCAGAAACTTCCGGAGCTGACTCGGACAACTCTTCCGGATCTTCCGCTTCCGCAAACCAGCAAGCACTAACATCTTCCTCAGCGTCGGGCGCCACGAACGCGGGCGGCAACAACGGCATTCCCAAGGTGTACTTCACTCCCGACGTGTCGGCCGCGGGGCTTGTCGCTATCTACCAGGCGATCGGGCGCGCGGCGCACGGCAACGTGGCGGTGAAGGTGTCCACGGGCGAGCCGGGCGGGCACAACTTCTTGCAACCTGAGCTGATCGCTGATTTGGTGCGCGAGGTGGACGGCACCATCGTGGAATGCAACACGGTTGACTGGGGAGGTCGTCGCGGTAACACCGAGGACCATTTGAAGGTTGCTGAAGAGCATGGGTTTACCGCGATCGCGCCCGTTGAGATTATGGATGCGGAAGGCGATATGCAGCTGCCCGTCAGGGATGGCCGACATTTGGACGTGGATTACGTGGGCAAAGGGTTTATAGATTATGACTATGTGATCGATCTTGCGCATTTCAAGGGTCATGGGCAAGCCGGCTTCGGCGGCGTCATTAAGAATGCTTCCATTGGTATCGCATCGTCGCGCGGCAAAAGTTATATCCACTCGGGGGGAACACAGCTTACAGGGTTTGGAAGTCCTAGCCAGGAGATTTTCCTTGAGTCGCTGGCGGAGGCGACGAGCGCTGTCGCCGATCAGGTGGGCGACAACATCATTTATATAGATGTGATGAACAACCTTTCTGTCGACTGCGATTGCGACTCGCATCCGGCGGCGCCTGCTATGGCGGATATCGGCATTCTGGGGTCGACCGATCCGGTGGCTTTGGATCGCGCGTGCGTCGATTTGGTGTACGCAGCCGAAGATGGTGACGAGTTAGTCGAACGGATTGAGTCGCGCAATGGCACACATGTGTTGGATTACGCCGAGCAGATCGGACTGGGCAGCCAGACGTACGAACTTATAGAGGTGTAACTTGGTTGATCGGGACAACGGGGACGTAGCTTAATGTCCCACTTTTGCCCAAGAATTGGGACATTAAGCTACGTCCCCGTTGTCCCGATCGGTTTACAGAAGAAAAGGAGTTTTCGTAATGATAAGCAGGCGTGTTTTTCTGAAAATGGGTTGCGTAGCTGCAGGTACCTTAGCAGTTTCGAGCCTATTGGGTTGCTCTGCGGGCACAGGCTCAGGCGCTTCCGACGTAAATGAAGCCTCACAAGACAGCTCGGCTTCGAACGCATCGCACGAGGCATCTTCGCAAGCAGACAATTCGCAGCAACCGCACGAGTCTTCGGCAGCTTCGACATCCGCATCATCCACAGCCGTTGTCTTCTTCTCCTGCACAGGAAATACCGAAGCTGTTGCGGACGAGATCGCACAAGCCACGAACGGCACGCTCATGCGCATCAATCCTGCTGAGCCTTACACGTCGCAAGATCTCGACTACAACTCCGACTGCCGCGCGAATCGCGAGCAGCAAAGTAGTGCGCGACCTGCTCTCGCGCCGCCCGTTCCTGACATCGCCGGCTACAGCACGGTCTATATCGGCTATCCGATTTGGTGGGGAAAGGCGCCGCGCATCGTGCTTTCGTTTCTCGAAGATGTCGACACGGCAGGCAAAACGCTGATCCCCTTCTGCACGTCAGGGTCCAGCCCGATTACGGGAAGCATCGATGAGCTTCATTCCGCCGCACCGAATGCTCGATGGCTCGAAGGTCGCCGGTTCTCAAGCGGCACATCGCAACAGGAAATTGATGCGTGGGTTGCGAGCCTCGCGTAGGAGTTTTGGGGCGGAAGAGAAAGTTTGCGCGCAAGGCAATAGAGGCATTTCGTCTTGGCATAAAACGTTGCGCGCAAGGCAATAGAGGCATTTTGGTTCGATAGTGTACGTTTTCGCAAAGCAACTCGGAATAAGGAGTATTTGATGGCAAAGGTAAAACAAACGGCAGGTCGCGACCAGTTAGGAACATTCGCTCCTCTGTTTGCCGAGCTCAACGACGATGTGTTGTTCGACGAAGTTTGGAACGACGAAACGCTTGATTTGAAGTTACGCTCAATGCTTACGGTGACGACATTAGTGGCGAAGGGGTTGGTTGATTCGTCGTTCGAGTACCACATGGCGACCGCGAAAACCAACGGTGTGACCGCCCAAGAAATGGTGGCGTTGCTTACCCATGTGGCCTTTTATGCGGGCTGGCCTAACGCGTGGGCAGCATTCCGCGTGGCGGTTGAGGTCTACGAAAACGGCGAAGGAAATGGCACGGGTCAGACTGGCAACACAAGCAGAGTCGGAAGCACTCGTGAAGATGATGGTTCAGCGGAAGCTAAAACTCGCGGCGATCTGTTTGGTTTGGGGCAGCCGAATGACGCTTATGCGCAGTATTTCACGGGGCGTTCGTATTTGAATCCTCTGACCGATCCGGCTGAGACGCAATTCGTCGCGAATGTCACATTCGAGCCAGGATGCCGCAATCACTGGCATATCCATCATGCTCAAGACGGCGGAGGTCAGATTTTGCTAGTGACATGCGGGCGTGGTTGGTATCAGGAGTGGGGCAAGGATGCTCAAGAATTGTTACCAGGTGACTGTGTCACAATTCCTGCCAACGTGAAGCATTGGCATGGCGCCG
>CAYPKC010000152.1:0-3838 GCA_964411215.1 uncultured Eggerthellaceae bacterium
ACAGAAACCAAGCAAGCTGAAATCGAATCGCGTAATGCGTTGAAGGATGCCTTCCAAGCAGCCGAGTACGCCTCTCAAGCAAAGAGCGACTTCCTCAATTCCATGTCGCACGACATTCGCACCCCTATGAATTCGATCATGGGGCTTACGGCTATTGCCGGTATGCATGTTGACGATCCAGAGCGAGTTCGCGAATGCCTTACCAACATCACATCGGCATCGCGCCATTTGCTGGGACTTATCAACGAAGTGCTAGACATGGCGAAGATCGAGTCGGGTAATATCAGCTTGTCCGATGAAGAATTCGAGCTCTCCGAAATCATCGACAGCTTGCTTACTATTATCAATCCTCAGATTGCAGCAAAGCACCAAGAGCTCAAAGTTGAGTTGGTAGATATCAAGCATGAGCACGTGATAGGCGATCTTACGCGTCTGGAGCAGGTCTTTGTCAACATCATTGGCAATTCGGTGAAGTTCACACCCGATGGCGGCAAGATTTCAATGCGCATTGCTGAGCTGCCAAGCCGCGTTCCCGAATGTGCTTGCTATGAATTTGTGTTTAGCGACACGGGATGCGGCATGAGCCCTGAGTTTGTGAAGACCGTTTTTGAGCCGTTCACGCGTGCCAACGATTCGCGCACCACGAAAGTGGAGGGTACTGGCCTTGGCATGGCAATTGTGAAGAGCGTCGTCAGCATGATGGACGGCACTATTGAGGTTGAATCCACTGAAGGTGTGGGCACCACGTTTACCGTGACGCTGCATCTTAAGATTCGTGACGCTGAACAAGAAGACCTCTCACTCCTCAAAGACGTTCGCGTGCTTGTTGTTGACGACGACAAAACTGCCTGTGAAGGGGCGTGTCTGCTGCTCGATGATATTGGCATGCGTTCTAATTATGTGATGTCGGGAAATGCGGGTATAGAAGCGGTGCAAAAGGCAGAGCAGGAACAAGATGCCTACAGCGCCGTTATTCTTGACTGGCGCATGCCGGAGATGAGCGGCATTGAGGCAGCGCGAAGAATTCGCGAAGTCTCTGTTGAGCACGTGCCGATCATCATTCTTTCCGCGTATGACTGGTCTATTATCGAAGAAGAGGCGCGCGAGGTTGGCGTTGATGCGTTTATCTCAAAGCCGCTTTTCCGATCGCGCCTTGTTCAAGTCATGAAAGAGCTTATGAGCGGAGAAGCGGAATCGATTAGCGATGAGCAAGCTCTGCTCGAGTCGTTGCAGTTTGAAGGCAAGCGCATTCTTCTGACAGAAGACAACGTCATGGCGGCTATTATTGCGCAAGAACTTCTTGGCCTTACCGGTGCAGACACAGATCATGCCGAAAATGGCAAGATTGCTGTTGATGCATTGCTTGAGCACGAACCCGGTTATTATGACGTGGTCCTCATGGATATCCAGATGCCAGTGATGAACGGATATGAGGCAGCAAGCGCCATTCGCGCAGCTGCAGCAGAGCGTCCCGATCTGGCAGACCTGCCGATTATTGCTTTATCAGCCGATGCATTTGCAGAGGATGTCAAACGTTCGCGTTCCGTTGGCATGAACGACCACATGGCAAAGCCGCTGCAAATCGAAACGCTGGTAAAGACATTGCGTAAATGGATTCCCTAAGCGCAAGGCCTAGAGAAAAGGAGAGAGACATGGAAGAAGGAAACAAAGGGATGCCGGGAACAGAGCAGCCGACTGCAGGCACCGAAGCACAATCTGCCTCACCGCAGCCGGTACCGTCGCAGACCCCCGATCAGCCCACCGCGGCTATGCCAATGCAGCCGGCAGAGCAGCCGACAGCGGCTATGCCGTCGCAGGCACCTGATCAGGCTACCGCAGCGATGCCACAACAACCGGCGGATCAGTTTACTGCTCCCATGCCAACGCAGCAGATGCCTCCTGCGCCTGATCAGACTGACGCTCCTGTGCCGCCTGCACCAGGTCAGCCGGGCACCCCTGCGCCCCCTGCACCTGTCTCTGCGGGACAACCGAGTCCGACCGGCGCACTGGTATGCGGTATCTTGGCCATCGTCTTCTGCTTTATTCCCATTGTCGGCATTGTGCTCGGCATTGTGGCTATTGTGCTCGCCGGTAAATACTTCAAAGCTGGTGGAACTCAAGGACAAGGCAAAGCTGGTCGTATCTGCGGCATTGTGGGCTTGATCCTTTCCATTATCATGATCATCGTGAATTGCGTTTTGCTGTTCACGACGCTGTCTATTCTTGACAATTACGGTGTCACCGAGCGTTCTGTCGTCGAGACAACAACGTCTTCCGCATCTTCGTCTTCTCGTGCTGCCACAAGCACTGAGTTCACCGCAGAAGAGCAGGAGGTTTTCGACGTGGTGAATCCTGAGCTCGACAAGATCAAGAACCAGGATCCCGAAGTCGTTGCTGTTGTTGCAAAAATGATTGAAGAATCCTTTGACGAAACGATGAGCACCGAGGGTTTGTCCTTCGCCAATTTGGGAATCGATGCCACCGCTCTTGCAAAGTCCATGATGAACGGCTTTGAATACACACCGGCATTTGCAAGCGTTGTCGATGACGAAGCGACCGCAAGCTATGATGTGATCTGCAAAGACGAATACACAATCCTGTCTGAGTTCTCCGATGCCACCGAGCCATTGCTGGACAACGCAGAGCAATTCACCACCACCGAAGAAGTCTATGCTGCTCTCGGCAAGGCATTGATGGATGCCGTGAACAAAACGCCGGCAGAAGATGACGGCTATTTGTCACTGGGCCTTACGAAAGAAGGCTCAAGCTGGGTGATCAATCAGAAGAGCTGGGAAGAGGCACTGGAAGACTTGTTCGGTGGACTGTAAGCTGAACGGCGTGTGAGCTTCGTAGATATCCGTTTGCAGCAGCAAGGAGAACGCGTTTACTTGAAAACTTCCGATTCAACACGAAAGCAATCCAAGCAAACCATTCTTATCGTTGATGACGCGCCTATGAATCGCGCGCTTCTCGCCGACATGCTTGGCGATGATTACGAAATTATTGAAGCTGAAAATGGCATTGAGGCGGTATCTATTCTGCATTCTAATGCGGAAAATATCGCCTTGGTGCTACTCGATATCGTGATGCCTGAAATGGACGGGCTTGAAGTTCTTGCCATGATGAACAGTCATGGTTATATAAACACAACGCCCGTCATTATGGTCTCGGCAGAAACGTCGTCTTCAGTGATCGAGCGAGCATATACGCTTGGTGCAACTGACTTTATAAGCCGACCTTTTGACACGTCTATCGTGCGGCGACGTGTGTTGAATACCCTCATGTTGTATGCCCGGCAACATACGTTGGCTAGCATGGTGGAAGACCAGGTTTTTGAGCGTCAGAAATCGGTTAGCCTTATGGTTAGTCTGCTAAGCCAGATTGTGGAATTCCGCAATGGCGAAAGCGGCCTGCACGTTTTACACGTTAATACAATCACTGAAATGCTTCTCTATCAAGTGGTTAAAAAAACGGGGAGAGAAGATCTTGATCCGGAAGCCATTTCGCGCATTTCGATGGCGTCAAGCTTGCACGATATCGGGAAGATGGCGATTCCTGAAGAGATTCTCAATAAGCCTGGAAAGCTGACCGACGATGAGTTTGAGCTCATGAAGACTCACTCAGCTATCGGTGCAGAAATGCTTTCAAGTCTTTCTGCTTATCAGAATGATCCTTTGGTGCAGACCGCTTATGAAATTTGCCGATGGCACCATGAACGCTATGACGGGCATGGGTATCCTGACGGACTTGCGGGCGATGAAATTCCTATAAGCGCACAGGTAGTCTCGTTGGCCGATGTCTATGATGCGCTTACCTCTGAAAGGGTCTATAAGAAGGC
>CAYPKC010000153.1:0-3816 GCA_964411215.1 uncultured Eggerthellaceae bacterium
ATGTTTCTCATTGCAGTTCCTTAGACTAAATAAAGCGCCCGGACAGAGGACGCATACGTGATACCTATGCGATTTGTAAGGCGCAAACGGCTGCCTATAGGGCGCTCCGTTGCGCCTACATAATCTCTGTGTTTGGCTTAATGACGACGGCAAGGAACGTACAATCGGCACCGTCTGTGGCGATCATTCCGTGCCCGCGACCAGAATCGTACATGACAAGATCCCCTGGCTCGAGAATCTCTTCATGGTCTTCATAGGCAAATTTGAGCTTGCCGGAGATGATATAGTCGAGCTCTTGTCCCGCATGGTATGACAGATGGATAGGCTTGTTTTGCTCGTCTTCGTTATACGGCGCAGTCACCATAAACGGCTCGGCCAACTTATTCTGGAAGTGAGGCGCTTTATGAAGGTATTCGAAACTGGCGCGCCGCTTAATGGACAGTCCCTGGCCATTGCGCGTGAGCGAATATCCTCGAAGATGAGGTGTCTCACCAGTTAAAAGCTCTATCACATCGACGCCGAGCTTGTCGGCACACTTATAGAGAAACGTGAAAGACAGATCTTGTTCGCCAGACTCCTGGCTCATATATTCTTCTAAGCTGCGTCCAGTAAAATCGGCCATCTCCTGCATCGTCAAACCGCTATCTTCGCGGAGGAGACGGATGCGCGATGCAACTTCTTTTATATTCGGTTCCATTTCTCCCCTTTTACTGCTTAAGTATTCGCACTACTCTGTTCCCAGAGTATCAGTCTATCTCTTTTATTCCCGTGCGCAACAAAAGAGCGCAAAAATGAGCGTCTGATGAGCCTGTTTGTAACATAGTTTTAAAAATAGGCTTGCCATCGATCGGGATCAATTTGAATGCGCGGCCTTCCTCTGAATCGAGGAATGCTCTGACCGCGTGCTCGTTTTCTTGAGATGTGATCGTGCACGTTGAGTAGGCAAGAATACCTCCTTCGGCCACAAACTTCGCTGCCGATTTCAAAAGGATGAGATCCCGCTTCGCATCTTCTGCTATCGCATGAGGGGTAATACGCCACCGTATTTCAGGATGGCGCCTAATTGTCCCAAGGCCCGAACAGGGCGTATCAAGGAATACAAGATCGAATGGCGCATCTTTGTGAGAGCTTTTGGGGTCAGATACATCTTCATAGGAAAGCTTTGTCCCGTCTTTACAAAGAGCACGCGTAAGATGCGCTCCATAATCGTGAGCGCGCTGTTGTAAGAGCTTTACTTTAAATGCCACATTATCGAGTGCGATAAACCGATCAAACTGATGGCCAACAAGTCGCATAAGCTCGCTTTGGAGCAAGATTGTCTTCGTGCCGCGGCCAGCACAGAGCTCAAGGCACGAAAGCTCATGGTGCGCCTTTCTCTCTTGTGCTGTTTGCACGCAAGCAGCACACGCAAGCTGCACGATATATTGCGCTGCAGCATCAGATACAAGAACATCGCATGCCTTCAAAAGGCGCTGAAAGCGTCCATCCGCAAGAGAGGAGCGCTTATCGAGTCGCACACAGCCGGAAACGGTGTGGCCGTCTATCTGATGCGGATGGGCTTTCGGATCAATTGATGCAATTTCTTGTGCGGTTTCCTTCTCGTGCCCGAGAAGCGGATTTATCGCAACATACACCGGTGCTACCTCATTTGAGATTTCCATAAACGCACGGGACGGGCTCTCCCCCAGTTCATGGGCAAGCATCTCGGCAAGCCAGAGAGGAAATCCTTCCTGTAAAGCGAAGGCTTGCATGCTTTGGTGCGGATCGCCAAAAGGAAATGCTTGGGCCGCCCGTGAGACGTTACGTAAAACAGCGTTTGCAACACCCGTTGCTTTTGGCTCCACAAATCGAACAAGCTCTACCCCTTGATCGATTGCTGCATGGGGGCTTTTATCCAAATAGAGCAATTCATACGTCGAAATCTGAAGGGCGCTTCGCACGTTTGATTTGACATCATGCGGAGAGCGCATGCACTTGTCCAATACCGTATTAAGGCTTGCACGCATCATAACAACGCCCATGACTAGCTTTGTGGCAAAGGCGCGATCTTGCTTATCAAGCTTCGCAGTATTGATAACGCTTTCAATAATGTCGTGCGCAAAGGCGTCGCGTTTGCGAATGATCTCAAGGCACTCGTATGCCTTTATGCGAGCAATACTCGCTCGTGATGTGCGATGATTCTCACGCAAGGGCGCCCCACGCTACCTCATGCGGCAAAGGCGTTCCAGCCAGAAATGATTGCGCGTCCATCTCCTTTTTTCCCGCCGGCTTGAGTCTCAGTATTTCTAAGGTGCCGTCTTCACAACCGAGCAGAAGCTTCTTTTTGGCACCGCAGGCAAAGCCGCAAGACGGAAGAGCACCATGAGTGTCGCTTAATTCTGAGCCTTCGTCAGAGAGAGCAGCGTAACGTGCGGCGGTGATAATAACGTCTTTACCCGCAATGGTCGTACGCGCCGGATGTGCTGTACTTGAAGCGCGCACGTGGCGAAGATTATCTTCAGCAGAGTATGCAGGTGAAAGATCAAGCTCGCCTTTGGCAAGCTTGTCGGCATACGTAACACCATCTTCTGTCTGCGATATCCATTTGATCTTGTCCTGTTCAAGCATGGCAAGTGCTGAGACGGCAGCCGCAGCTCCTTTATGAGCCAGCTCTTCTGTGAGCTCTGAAGCTGTGAGATCGGCAACCGGGATGCTTCTCACAATGCAATAATCCCCCGTATCAAGGCCTTCTTCCATGCGCATGATGCACACGCCAACATACTCATCCCCCGCAAGGATGGCACGCTCTATAGGAGCAGCTCCCCGCCACCTGGGCAAAAGCGATGCATGCACGTTAATGCATCCATAAGGAGGTATCTCTAGCACTTCTTTGGGAAGGATGGCGCCATAGGCTGCCACACAGATAACATCGGGTGTTAACGCACGCAACTCTTCGATAACCTCAGGATCACGGAGCGTTTTTGGCGTGTAGACAGCAATCCCGAGATCGCGCGCGAGGCTGGCAACCGGTGTCGAGATAAGCTTATTTCCGCGTGATCGTACGCGGTCAGGTTGGGTGTAGACGCCGATCACCTCAAAGCTATGTGCAAGTTCCTCCAGAATTGCGGCAGCAAAATCGGGAGACCCCATAAAGACGACGCGCATCGATTAATCCACTTCGATATAGGATTCGCCAGGCTTTGCCCCGATAGCCTTTGCCTGCTCATAGGCCTGCAAGGCGCGCACTTTGATATGGGGCTCGCAGCTTTCAAAGAGCGTTTTCCCGTCAAGATGATCGAGTTCATGTTGAAGGCAGCGGCCTAACAGACCATCGCCTTCAATCTCCCACTCTTCCCCATCTAAATCGTAAAAGCTCACCCGCGCCCATGGCTTGCGTTTAATAGGAACGCTCACACCAGGACACGACAAGCACGCTTCCTTTCCGACTTCCTCTTCGCCTTTGAGCTCTACAATCTCAGGGTTCACAAGAAAGAGCGGGTTTCGTGTAGAGGCATCTTCGCCATCCCAATCAACATCAATAACGACAAATCGTTTATCGAGGCCGACTTGCGGAGCAGCAATACCGCATCCATTATTGGCATACATGATTTTTGCCATTTTCTTTGCGATGCCGATCAGGTTCTTATCCCCTGGCTCGCAAGGTTTACATACCGTATTCAATCCCGGATCAGGAGCTTCGACGATTTTCATCTCGCATTCCCTTCTTCGCTTTCTTTTTGTTATACCCCAATTGCGCCGCTTACGGAAGTTGTATGTGGCCTGCCTTCATATCTGCAAGACGACTTTGCAGCGCAAGCGTTATTTTAAACGGATCAT
>CAYPKC010000154.1:0-3813 GCA_964411215.1 uncultured Eggerthellaceae bacterium
TTTCGAACACTCAGAAACGGCTCAAGTGCTGAAACCCGCTTTCAAGAACAACAAAGAAGCAATCACGGTCGTCTTTGCCGCTGACAATACGTATGTGCCTTATCTCTCGGCGCTTCTGCAGTCGATTAAAGACCACGCGAACCAAAAAAAGAATTACGATTTAATTGTTCTCACGCGCGACATTACCTCTTCAAACCAATCGATTCTCAAACAGCAAATCGATCAACAAAACATATCCTTGCGCTTCTTCGATGTCACGCCTCATATGCGCAGGTGGGAAAGCGCGCTCAACCTGCATGGTCACTTCCAAATCGAGACATATTACCGCCTGCTTATGCAAGATGTCATGGTTGACTGGGACAAGATCCTCTACCTTGACTCCGATATGATCGTCTGCCGCGATGTTGCCGAGCTCTTCGAAACCGATATTGAAGGCTATCTTCTCGCAGCCGTTCGCGATGCCGATACCGCAGGGCTCTATAACGGATACAACCCATCGCATAAAGCGTATATGGATACCATGTTAGGCATCAAAGAGCCTTTCGACTACTTCCAAGCAGGAACCATTCTTTTTAACCTGAAAGCTTTCAGAGAGACCTTTAACGTTGAAGATATCTTTAGATTTGCCATCAGCGAAGATTGGAAGCTTTTAGATCAAGATGTCCTGAACTTTATCGCGCAAGGATGTGTCAAATTCGTTCCCATGGAATGGAATGTCATGACCGATTGGCGTGGACTCAGGATTAAAGACATCATTTCGCGCGCGCCCTACTGGCTGTACAACGAATACATGGAAGCGCGCAAGCATCCGGCTATCATCCATTACGCCGGTCCTGAAAAACCCTGGAAAGATCCCGAATCAGATATGGCAGAAGCCTTCTGGGAAGTATCGCGCGAGACGCCCTATTATGAAGTTGTCCTTGCACGCATGACAGGCAAGGGGAAATCCATTGGCATCTCTAATGCCACGTGGGAAAAGCTCTATCCTTTGTACGCGCGACTATTCCCCGATCGCTCGCGCAGACGGGAAGTTATGTCGTATGTCTATCGGAAGTTTATAGCTGGGAAGCGCCGGTAGGCCGCATAGCAACGTTCAATCTTTCCCCACCATGGTAGAATCACACATGATCACTATGGATGAACAGAACTCAAACAATATGACGCCGCAGCTCAAGGCTGATAGGGCTCACAAGAAGAAGCAAGAGAGCAAAAACAGCCTTTATTTGCTCTATAACCTGATATCCAAAGACTTCAAGATTAAATATCGCCGCTCGGTTTTGGGCGTGGCCTGGAGTGTTCTCAATCCTCTGCTCATGATGATTGTCATGACGCTCATATTCAGCAACTTCTTCCGGTTCGAGTTCAGCATGTATCCGTTCGCGGTCTATCTGATCTTGGGGCAGGTCATCTTCACAATCTTCCAAGACGGAACCAATGGAGCGTTGCACTCGATCATCGACTCCGCCTCGTTGATCAAAAAGGTGCGCGTCGAGAAGATCATATTCCCTACGGAAAAAGTCTTGTTCGCCGTGCTCAATTTCTGCTTCTCTTTGATTGCAGTCATAGGCGTGCTGATCTTCTTCCAAATATGTCCCAGTTGGGAAGTATTGCTCACGCCTGTTCTGGTCGTTTTGCTTACCCTTTTCACGTTGGGTGTTGGCTATATCGTGTCGGCCCTAGCCGTTTTCTTTCGCGACGTCATTCATCTGTGGGGCGTGCTTACTACCATTTGGTTCTACTTCACGCCTATCTTCTGGCCTTACGAAGTTGTCGCATCGAGCAGCTTCGGGTGGGTCGCGAATCTCATCCAGTTCAATCCCATGTACCATTTCGTGTCGACATTTAGGCAAATTGTGACGGGAGTAGCACTCCCCTCTGATTTGAGCGTTCCCATCGAATTCTGTCTCTGTGCTATTTTCGGCATCGTGACCTTCGCCATAGGCTTCTTTATATTCCGCAAACTCGAGAAGAAGTTCATTCTCTATGTCTGATGCAGCTCAACATATCTCTGAAGAGCCTTTAAACGTTATTGATGACGAAATGGTCGTTGTCGACCATGTCACCATGATCTTCAATATGGCGAATGAAAGTATCAATAACCTGAAAGAATATGCGATTAAGATTCTTCGGCATGAATTGATGTTCAAAGAGTTTAAAGCTTTAGATGATGTGAGCTTTGTCGTGAACCGCGGCGATGTCTTCGGCCTTATGGGAACCAATGGTTCCGGCAAATCCACCATGCTGAAGATTATTGCCGGTGTGCTTGATCCGTCAAAAGGCACCTGTGACGTCAACGGCTCAATTGCGCCGCTCATTGAATTGGGCGCTGGATTCGACCTTGAACTGACAGCACGTGAAAACATCTACCTTAACGGCGCTCTTTTGGGCTATTCCAAACAATTCCTAGAAGAGCACTTCCAAAACATTGTTGATTTTGCCGATATCCACAAGTTCCTCGACATGCCCATGAAAAACTATTCATCCGGCATGGTCGCGCGTATTGCGTTTGCCATTGCGACGGAAGTTATTCCCGACATCTTGATTGTTGATGAAGTGCTGTCGGTCGGCGACTTCATGTTCCAGCAGAAATGCGAACGCCGCATACGATCGCTCATTGAAGACCATGGCGTTACCGTTCTCATTGTGTCACATGACAACAATATGATCAGGAGATTGTGCAACAAAGCCATCTGGATTGAAAAGGGCAAAACGCGCGCTTATGGCAAAGCTAATGAAGTGTGCGATCTCTATAGAATTCTGGGTGGACATTCTGGCAATAGCGAATCTCAAGACATCGTTCAGGAAATCTATTATTCCAACGTTGATATTCCAGAAAGTGCCGTTTCCTCAATTGCCTCTGATGACAGATTTGGAACTGCAGTTAATTTGTTCGAAGATCTGAACGAAGATCTTGGCATATCGCCCCATTTTGACACTATCGTTTTAGCTCCTGGAGATTCTGAGCAAGTATGCCTTATAGCAAATAGCTTAGCAGGCCTCATGGATACCGTTGTCTTGCCGATAAGAGAAGGATCTCTCCCTTCCATTATCGGGCGAACTATTCGTGACATAGCACCGGAAAAAATTGTCTTGTTTAAGAATCCCGCATGGTTTGAGAATGAGCTTGCACAAGCTATTGAGAAAGAATATGGCGTCCACGTTGACGTTATTGATGGAACTTCCTTTGATCACATTGCCGTCAATACGTTTAATTATGGCAAAGACGCGGGCTATACCTGGGGCCATGAGGTGGCTATTACTCATGAAGGCTGCATAGCCGATCATATCTCGCTCTATCCTTATCTCTACGATAAGAGAGTACCTGTTTTCTTCAATTATGCTCCTGGCAAAATTATTGAAGAGGCGACCGATATCATGCTCAACGGTACGTTTAACCGTGTTTTGGTCATTGGTGGGTTTATTAGCTTCCCTGATGCTTGCCTTGAGAGCTTCTCTCGTGCTGACATGGCGCAAGAACGTTTCAATTTCAAAGGCGGCTATGAAGCGAGTGTCAGAATAGCTGAATGGATTCTCAAAAACGATAGCAATTTCTCTACCGATACTGTGCTGATCTCATCGGTATTTAATCCAGAGAACGCCCTTGCCGCGGGGAGATATGCTGCTACCAAAGGCGCTGTCATTCTTATGGAAGATCCTGGAGACCTTGATAGTATCGTTTATACCTTCAACTTCATAGCTGAACATAACACAGACATCAATAAACTCGTGTTCCTTGGCGATAACACGAAATACAACGCAAATGATAAGCAAATGCTTGCAAAGGCGCTGATTATGAATCCCATTACATACTCA
>CAYPKC010000155.1:0-3808 GCA_964411215.1 uncultured Eggerthellaceae bacterium
AATAGACCATCCAAGATTGCCAACGGTACCTTGCATGGTAGTTGTTATACGCGACCATGCGGCATACAGCGTAATATCGGCACGCGGAGACGGGAAAGTGCTACCAGCAACAAACTTACCTTGATCAGACGGTGTCTGATTATCTGCAATAGCATTCGTAGCCGCCAAAGCCTGTTCAGCAGTGCGATACCAAGCATAGAAGTTATATCCACTCTTGGTCGGATTTGCAGGCAACGTAACAGCACTGCCAGGACGACCGTTAATGGTCTCTACGCCCGTACCTCCATTGCTTACAAATGAAATAAAACTGTTCGTATTGTTGCTTACAAACTTGGCATACAAGATCGTATTGGTTTGGGTAGCCGTATAACTTGCGCCACCGTTCAGTTTGGCACCCGTAAGTTCACTATTGCTATACCAACCATCAAATACCATGCCTACTTCAGCTGCTGGAGTGGGTAACGTAAAGGTATTTGTTGACGAACATTGATATTTCCACATATTGGGATTCAGGTCATAATCAACGCCTAAATACCACATGACATACGATGCAGCGGTTAGATAACCACCCGTTGCTGTTGCGTAGGTTCTGCCATTGTCCTTCTTGCTTGCATAAGAGACATCTCCTGCCAGCTTATTGCAGTTGAGGAACATGTTGCCATGACCACCGCTGTCATAACTAGCCGAACCTGTTTCGCCTCTATCGGTTCCTACTGCAGCAGGTATACGGCTTTGAACCCATCCGCTTCCAACATAAATCTTTTCTAAGTTAGTGCAATTTCTGAACATACCTGTTGTGGTAGTGATATTAGAAGCTAATGTCCAGTCATTTATGACCAGCTCTTTTAATGAGGTACAACCAGAGAACATGTTTTCGAAGTTGGTCACCTTCGAGACATTCATGAAGTTCAAGTTCACATACTCAAGCGATGTACACTGGCAGAAAGCTTCATACATGTTTGTCAGTGGTGAAGTAATCTTACAATTCTCCAATCCTGTGTCCACCAGTGAGCTGCATCTCCAGAATGCAAGGTTGAAGCCAGCAAGTTTCGGACTGTTAATCTCGTCAGGCCATGTAATCCTTTCAAGTTTTTCGCATAACTGGAACAAACCCATAAATGCAGAAGCCTCGAGTTTATCAAAATTCAAACCGCGCATATCAACGTAGGTAAGTGACAGACAGCCACAGAACATTGATTGAGCATAACCGAGGTTTTGTGTGTTAAAAGACGTAAGGTCGATTTTCTTAAGGCTGTGACACCACTTGAACATACAAGCCATATTGGTAATGTTAGATGTATCAAGACCCTTTAAATCAACTTCTTCAAGTTTTACGAGCCTCTGGAAGAATCCATTCCACAGTCCGTCAGCAGGTGCTGTAATAGTTACATTTTCGATACTGGCGTCGTAATTATAGGCTTCTTTAACGACACGGAAACTCTTGATGCCTTCTTCGAGTACCTTTGCGGCCCACGGACCCGGACGGGCAGGATCACCACCTGTTGGGTTGTTAACTGTCTGGAATAAACCTGTATCATGCCCATAGAACGGACTGATCTGTAAGATTCCTGTCTTGTTATCAACACTCCAATAAGCCGTACTCTCTTTATTGTCGTACACATAAATCATATTCTTCGGGGTGAGATAACCACCGAGTGCATTTGCAGGTACTGAAACACCAGGCCAATAAGGGGTAATATCTCGACCGCCTACCTTATTAAAGATAGAACTACCAGGATTTTCAACGTTTTGGTAAGTGGTACCGTCGCCGCCGATAATGCTGTAGCAACGAGCGAACATATTAGGCGCAAAGTCGTCATTCGCACCATTCCAACGGCTGCCGACGTAAATGGTTTCAAGATCGAAGCAGTTGCGGAACATGCTACCCGTGCTCGTTTTAATTGTGCCATTTGTTCCATTGGTTGTTGTCCATGACCACAGGTCAATGGTCTTGACGCTGTAGCAGTTATAGAACACGTGGTTCATCTGATGGACTTTCGATGTGTCAGAGAACATAGACAAATCAATATATTCAATGCTTTCGCAGCCACGGAACATCTCGTAGATCGTTTCCAGTGAGCTAGTGTTTACTGCCCACGGATAAGCACCTTGCGGCGTTGTTTTGTCGATTTGCGGCCAGACAATTTCCTTCAAGCTACGGCAATTCTGGAACATGTATTCCATATTCTGCATGCTATGAAGATCACGCATATTCTGAAGGTTGATGCGTTCAAGCGCCCAGCAATCTCTAAACATTTGAGTTGCTGTTTTTGCAAGCGGCGTGTTGAAGCTGCTTAAGTCAATCTCTCTCAGAGAATTGCAACCATCAAAGACGCGTGTCAGATTTGTTACCTCTTCTACATGGAAACCAGACATGTCTATAGATTCAAGTTTATAACAGCGGGTAAACAAAGCGCCAATATTGTCGGCACCTACCTGCAGATTATCCGCAAACGTAATGTTGCGGCATTCTCGCATGTCAGCAAATGCCCCCCACATATGCTTCGTCTTATGCATACGGAATTGCTGGGTGATGTTGCCATCATTGTCATAGTGTGTGGAAAGATCAAGTTCTGGTAGGCTTTCGCAGTTTTGGAACATCCAACCCATATAAAGCATATTTTCATTACTGAAGTTCATATTGGTTATGCTCTCCAGCGATGTGCAATATCTAAAGAAGTATTTCAGGCTGATCGCATTACCTGTATTTATTCCTGCCAAATCGATAGATTTCAATGCATAGCAGTTGTAGAACATCTTATTGAAATACGTAGCGTTGTCGGTATTTAGTCCGGCAAGATCGACCTCTGTCATGTTTTCTGCGCCAAAGAGGAATCCGACAATGGCTCCTGTTGCTCTAACCGACATAGGTTCGCCGTTTTCATCGCGAGCAATCTTGAACGACTTTATATTCTGTCGGCTGTAATACCATGGAACATCAGTAGGCATAAGATTCAAATCACCTGCATCGGATCCAAGAGATGCGGTGTTCATACCTGCAGTATATTCTGGTAAATAACCAATCTTGGTAGTCTTGTTCACAGGCTCTAGCGTTAACGTACCCGCGCCGTCAATAGACCAGTACACACCATTGGCTTCATTGCCAGCAGGAGCGGTAAGCATGCGACCGCCAGACAAGTAACCAATGTCGCCAACTTTCGCATAGGAGCTTGCACCTGGGTTAGTGGACTCTTGAACTTGGTAATGAGTACCGTCGGCACCAAGAATGTTAATACATCCTAAGAACATGTTGTTGTTTTCTATGATTGCAGGATTCACACCGGTCAGCGTTTTTTGCCATCCACTTCCTACATAGACCGTCTCAAGATTGTGATCTGCCATGAACATGCTGTCCATATTCACCACATTGGTGCCATTCTTTAAAGCCCATCCTGAAAGATCTAATGTCTTAAGACTTGTGCAATTCGCAAACATTTGATGCATAAGTGTCACTTTTGCTGGGCGCATACCAGAAAGATCAAGTTCTTCCAAGCTCCAGCAGTTGTAGAATGTACGCTCCATCATTTCACAATTGCCCATCTCAAACAGTGTGGGGAATGTGACTTTCTTAAGGTTGTGGTCATCCTTGAACATCTCCCACATGCCTTGGTGTTCAACAGGACCGGCTGTCATGCCAGTACCCACAAACCCTGAAATGTCAATCTCTTCAACTAAAGGCATATTGTGGAAACAGCGGCTGAAAGAATATACGTTTTGCGTATTTATACCAGAGCAATCAATCTTGCCGGTAAGAGAGCGCATGCCTTCGAACGTTCCTCCCAAGAACGTAACCGTCGAACTTGTGAAA
>CAYPKC010000156.1:0-3790 GCA_964411215.1 uncultured Eggerthellaceae bacterium
TGTTGCCGTCTTCTTTTCGTTGATGGTAGGGATTGGCAAGCGCTTATAAATGCTGTGTTTAAGAGAGGTTTTGAGGCGCTTGTTTTCTGCTAAAAGAAATAAAAGGGACCCGGCAAAAGCCGGATCCCTTGCTAGGTGCATATTAGAGGAGGTAGTTTCCGCCATCTGCCATGCAGAAACGACGGCGGCGTACGAAGGACTGTGGTCCGGTTACGCCCTCGCCGGTCGGGGTTGCGATCGTCGGGGAGTTGGTGCCCGAGCCGCCAATGCCGAATGCAGCCATGGTGCCACCATTCTGTACGAAGACGGTGGTGTTGATGATCTTGCCGAATTCGGTTACGTGATAGATATCCTTGGTCCAGATGGAAGCGGAGTGCTTGTTGTCATGCTCTGCAGCATAAGCCCACTCTTTTGCCTGCTGGAAGTCTTTGCAGCGAACGATCGGGAGGATCGGCATCATTTGCTCGGTCTGTACCAGCGGATCGTCGTTGTCGGTTACATAGAAAGCGATGCGCGGGTCGCCCGGCACCTCTACGCCGCCAGCAGCGCAGATGTCTTTAGCCATTTTGCCGACCCACTTCTTGTTGGCAGCATAGCCGCCATCAGGAGTCTCAACGAGGCAGATCTGGGAAACCTGCTTGCCCTGCTCAGGGGTGAGCTGGTAAGCGCCGGCTGCCTGGAATTCTTTGATGAACTCGTCGAATACATCGTCGACAACAAAGACCTCTTTCTCAGCGATGCAAAGCAGGTTGTTATCGAAAGAAGAGGAAGCAAGAAGGCCGACAGCAGCTTTCTTGATGTCTGCACTTGAGTCAATGATTGAAGGAGGATTGCCTGCGCCAGCAGCAATAACCTTCTTGCCAGACTGCATAAGCGTCTTAACCATTGCAGGACCGCCAGTACCGACAAGCAGCTTCACTGACGGATAAGCCATGATCTCGTCCAGCGTGTCAAGCGTCGGAACTTCAACCATGGTGAAGAGGTTCTCGGGGCCACCAGCTTCAACGATTGCCTCATTGACGAGCTGGCAGGTGGTTGCAGAGGTCTTTGCAGCAGCAGGATGTGCATTGAAGACGACAGCGTTGCCGGCAGCTACGTTGGCGATACCATTGCCAAAGATGGTTGCAGCAGGGTTGGTAACAGGGGTTACAGCACCAACAACACCAAACGGTGCCCAGTACTCAACCGTCAAACCCTTGTCAGATGCATACATGTTGGTCGGAACAGCCTCAGTGCCCTGAGAAAGCATGAGAGCACCGGTATCCTTCTGGATCTTGTCCTCGACGCGGCCATAACCGGTCTCGTCAAACTCGAGCTGAGCAAGCATTTCGAGTTTCGGGAAGATCTTTGCGCGAATCGCGTCGATGAATTTATCTCGATCCTCCATCGTGTAATCATTGACGAGCTTCTTCTGAGCTTCGGTTGCTGCAGCACAAGCTTCGCCAGCCGTTTTAAAAACGCCCTTAGCCATAAATAAACCTCTCCTTCGTTTCATCGATAGCGACAGTTATCTGCCGCTAAACTACTGCAATCATACACGAAACTAAAAGGAATGGAACGAGAAATAAACCTTCTAAAAAATTCTTTTTTAGAGATAGCAAAAACGCAGGAGAAGCCTTAGACGTTGAACTTAAAGTGCATAACATCGCCGTCTTGAACAACATAATCCTTGCCTTCTTGGCGAAGCTTGCCGGCATCCCGACATCCTTTCTCGCCACCTAAGGAAACATAGTCATCAAAACTCGCTGTTTCTGCTTTGATAAAGCCCCGCTCAAAATCGCTATGAATGACACCGGCAGCTTGCGGCGCCTTGGCACCAATCGGCACCGTCCATGCCCTGCTCTCTGTCTCGCCGCTCGTGAAAAAGGACTGCAGCCCCAAAAGCCTGTACGCCTCTTGCACCAGACGGGCAAGACCGCTTTCTTCGAGTCCCATCTCGGCCAGATACTCAAGGCGCTCTTCCTCATCGAGCTCTGCAAGGTCGGCTTCAACTTGGGCAGAAATCGGAACAGGAGTAAGCCCGTCAATGTCAGCAAGGGGCGCTGTCACTTGATCCTCGTCAACGTTGGCAATATAGAGCATCGGCTTCATAGTAAGAAGATGAAGGTCGTAGAGCGCTTCGATTTCTTCTTCCGTAAGATCAAGGGTGCGAGCCCGGTGCCCTTCATTTAAGCCTGCAAGCACTTTTTGGGCTACCTCATACTTGGGCTGGGCAGACTTGTCGCGTTTGGCTTCTTTTTCCAGACGCGGCAAGGCTTTCTCAACGGTGGCGATGTCGGCCAGGATAAGCTCAGTCTTGATCGTCTCGACATCGGATGCTGGATCGACTTTGCCTGCTACATGCACGACATCAGGATCGCTGAAGAAGCGCACCACTTCGCAAATGGCGTCGGTCTCGCGAATGTTGGCGAGAAACTGATTGCCCAGGCCTTCCCCTTGGGAAGCGCCTTCAACAAGTCCTGCAATATCCAAGAATTCAACGGTTGCCGGCACAATTTTTGCCGGATGATCGATACGCGCCAGTGCGTCAAGGCGCTTGTCGGGCACAGGCACGACGCCAACGTTTGGCTCAATGGTGGCAAACGGATAATTGGCAGCAAGGCCGCCTTTGTTTGTGAGCGCAGTAAAGAGCGTTGATTTCCCAACGTTTGGCAGACCTACAATACCTATGGAGAGCGCCATGGTAGCTATCCTCTCTGTACAAGATTTCGAAGGCGCACCTGAGGCTCCTTCTGCATCTGTTGTGTGCACGCCTTATGACGTAAAAGTCATAAGGCTCTTCCGCTTACACCTTCTTCATTACATTGCGAAGAAGCCGAATTGCGCGGCTACATACGCGATCAAAATAACAATGATCAAAATGGGGGCGATGTATTTGATCATGACTGTCCAAGCGCCTTGCGCTTTAAAGCGGCTAGAGCGTTTGATTTCGCCCGCTATTCTGTTCGGCTTGATAATCCATCCGACGAAGATGCACGTCATGAGCGCAGCAAGGGGCATCATGACTGAATTCGATAGGAAGTCGAAGAAATCAAGGAGTGAACTTCCCGCACCAAGTGGTTCTAAGAAGGACAGTCCGTTGTAGCCGAAATTGATAATGGTGCCGTATACCACTAAGAAGATGAAGACGATCGCAAGCGCTTTGCGCCGGGTGCAGTGCATTCCGTCCATCACGATTGAAACCATGGTCTCGCCGAGAGATATGGCGCTCGTCAGTGCAGCAAAGAGCACAAGGACGAAGAATAAGATGCCGATAACGGCACCTGCCATACCCATCTGATCAAAGACGCCGGGTAAAACGACAAACATGAGGGAGGGGCCAGAGTTCTCTGCGACCGCTTGGCTTGATCCCAAAGCAGCAAAGGCGGCCGGCACAATGGTTAGTCCCGCCAACAGGCTCACGCCGACATCAAAGCCGCCAATACGCATGGCGGACGAGGTCAGCGAGGTCTTTTTGTCGACATAGCTGCCGTATGTGATCATGATGCCCATAGCAAGCGAGAGGCTGAAGAACATTTGCCCGAGCGCTGAAATAAACGTTTCTGGCGACAGTTTGGAAAAATCCGGCGTGAGATAGTAGGCAGCACCTTCAAGAGCACCGGGCATTGTGAGCGTGAAGATGGCAACGCCAATGGCCAAGATGATCAAAAGGGGCATCATAACGAGATTCGATTTCTCAATACCGCCTTTAACGCCTAAGGCAACAACCAAAAAGACCGCTGCCATAAACACGTACATCCATACAAAGCTTTCCACTGGAGACGTGATAAATCCCGTGAAGAAATCGCCC
>CAYPKC010000157.1:0-3787 GCA_964411215.1 uncultured Eggerthellaceae bacterium
GCCGATATGCTTATCGCGGACGCCGTCAGGTTTAATCATGCTATATGTCTTTTCAATGGACATAGCCCATCTCCTTATCTCATGTGGCCGCAAAACGAGTGTGCGTGTGCATGGGTTTTACATGCTTCATCCAGCATAAAGCGCACATGACGCCTGTGGTCATCTTCAGGATAAAAGTAATAAGACAGTTACTTATGCTGAGATGGGAAATAAAGCTCTACGCCGGAGATCTTCCAGCCAATCATGTCGCGCACCATGACAATGCGGTAGTCGACCTCGCCGCCTTCTGGCGTTTTGGCCGTGACAAAGACTTCAGAATCAGTGGCGGTTTTGTTCATGCCATCAATTTTGATGTCATTGTCTTTGACGACCGGGGCAACCATGGTCTTGATGCTGTCTTCGTTCAGACCATTGGCAAAGACTTCGTTTGAAGCGTGCTCTGGGTCATCGAAGAGCTGTTGAGCGACTGCTTGCTGCGTGGGAAAACCGAAACCTTGCATGTAGGCAAACACGGCCGCTGCCAATGCGATAAGGACCAAAACAATGATGACAATCAGAACTTTCAGTCCGACGTTGCGATGCTTGCGATCCTTTTTTGCAAGCGATTTGGAGAGCTGCTCCAATTCCGCATCAGAAGTATCGAAAAACGTATTGTTCGTGTTGTCGTAGGCATCCATGTACCCAGGATAGTTTCCTGTTTGGTCAACCACTTCTTGGTCGTAGAAGAAGGGATCTGCCTCTTCATCAAGTTTAATGCCATCAGCGCCGACATCAAGGCCTGACATGTCAACAGCAGTGGTCGTGCCCGCTTCGAGCGCGGCTTGCGCCTTTGCCACCTCAGACAAGGCGCGCTGGTAGTCAACACTTGCTGAATCCGAGAGCACATACGTTGCATCTGCCGTAGCAACGCCAAATGCTTCTACTGCTTGCTGCATCTGATCATTTGCGACAAACGCCTGACCCATACTTGCGTTAATACGATTGCGCGTCTCGTTTTCCATGTCGAATTGGAGCGCACTTTCGTAAGAAAGAATGGCGTCTTCAGGGCGATCAAGCGCCATAAAGCAAATACCAAGATTCAAAAGCGCTTTTGCAGGGTCGGGATTTTCTTCATCAAGCGCTGCTTCTCTAAAAGCAACACCAGCTTCTGCCGATTTACCGAGTTTGAGCTCTGCATTGCCAAGACCCATGTATGCCTTGTAGGGGGTGGTATACGACGGATCATCAATAGCGAGCTGGAAGTGCTCTGCCGCTTTTGCGTAATCGCGCAGAGAGGCGTATGCCATGCCGATGTTGTTTTGAAGAGCGCCTTTTGCGTCATAAGCCGGATCAGCAATTGCCTGCGAATACGCTTGGATAGCTTCCGAGTGATTCTTGAGCTTTACAAGGCAGTTGCCGATTCTGTGATAGATAAGGCCTACCTCGCCCAGCGAGAAAGGAACGGACGTGTCTTGCAGGCATGCCGTGTACGTGCGCAGCGCTCCGCGATAGTCTTTTTTCTTGTAGCGAACGGTTGCTTGGTCAAATAAAGTGGTATTCACTAATTATCACCGCATCCAATTTCTGCAGCGTCCGCACATTGGCGCTGGCGCCGATATGTCATATGTCGAATGTCGCTCAAACTAATTAGCCTGATTCTCGATTTCCACAGACTCAATGACGTCGCCTACGCGAAGCTGGTCGATGACGTCTTTGCCTTCGATCGTGTCGCCGAAAACGGTGTAACCATCATCAAGCATTGGCTGAGGACCTAAGCAGAAGTAGAACTGAGAGCCCGCAGAATTCGGGTTTTGCGAGCGTGCCATTGCGAGCGTACCGTCTTTGTGCTCGTTATGCGGGTTGGTCGTGAATTCTTCCTTGATGGAATAGCCGGGGTTTCCAGTGCCGAATCCTGCGCCAGGCACGCCTTGCGCGACTTGCTCGGCTGTGTACTCGCGTGTATTCGGGCAACCTCCCTGAATCACGAAGCCTGGGACATAACGATGGAACTTCAAGTTATCGTAGAATCCTTTGTTCGCAAGTTCGACAAAATTGCCCACATGGATGGGAGCATCTTTTCCCGCTAACTGTACGCGGATTGTTCCCTTTGACGTGTTGAAAACTGCAATCTCATTTCCAGTAGGCTGATACTCTGGCGTGTAAAGAGCCATCATTTGCTCCTGTTCTCATCAATAGATCGTGCAACTATGCACATACGTTGAGAAATTTTAGCAGAACATCATGAATGCGCCAAAATGCAGATGGTCTCCACGTGGTATGTTTGCGGGAACATGTCTACCGCTTGAATCATGGTTGGGGCATAGCCATAAGCAGCAAAGCGATCGATATCGCGCGCCAGCGTTTGAGGATCGCAGCTCACATACGCAACTTTTTCAGGTGATGCGCTGGCGATGATCTGAATGACGTTTGCTTCAAGGCCTGCGCGCGGCGGATCAACCACAACGGCAGCAAGTTGTCCCGCTTCTACAACCTCCGGCAACGCCTTTTCGACGTCGTCGCAGATGATTTCGACATCTACGTGGTTGTTTTTGCAGTTGCGCCTGAAATCCCTAGTTGAAGATCCTTCGCGCTCGATGGCAACAACGTCTGCCCCTGCGCGAGCAAGCGGAATGGAAAAGGTGCCTGCGCCCGCATAGAGGTCGGCGATGTAGGCATCTTCTTCGACGTTTAACGCCTGCATGACGCGCTTGACCATATACGCTGCCTGACTTGTGTTGACTTGGAAAAACGAAGGGGCGCTGATGTCAAACCGCACGACCTCTGGCTTTTCAGATTCGTTTTGGGGCTCTCTTTCGATCACCATGTTCTCTTGCCAAAAGCCCTTACCCGCAAGGACTTCGACTTGTTTGACTTTGCGCGCGCTTCCCGCATCCGCAATAACTCTCACAACCGATGTTGCGCCTGTTGCGTCTTGGAGTGCTTGAGCCGCGAAGCTTCTTGGGAATGAACATGGTGGCGTCCAAAGAGCGACTTCGATGCTTTTTGTGGCAATGCTGCCGCGAACCCCGATACGATAGATGCCGAGATCCTGCTTTCCTGCTATATAGCGCATAACTCCCGTCAGTGCTTTTGGCGATTTCTCAATAAGGCGGTTTCCTAAAGGAAAATTAGTAGCAATGTCGATGTGAGGAGAGCCTTCTTGATGGAAACCGAGTGCGAAGCGCCCTGCATCATCATGCGTTACGGCAAGTTCGAGCTTGTTGCGATATCCCCATTCGTTTTTACAGGAAGCAATTGGCTCCATAATGTTTTCCAGTTGCTCTTCTGGAAGATGAGCCGTATGAGTCAAGGCATACCGCACGTTGGATTCTTTTGCAGCAAGTTGCGCTGCATATGAAAGTTGTGCCCAAGGATGAATCGCACTTGCCTGGGTGATTTTCGGGTTTTCGACGCGCAACGGCGACGGCTCTTCGATCTTTTCACAGATGCCACGGGCAAAGGATTTCTTTTCCTCGGTGATACGCACTAAGGCGCTGTCACCTTGAATCGCGCCACTGACAAAAATAGCTTTCCCCGAGGCAAGATGCCCAATGCCGCAAGGGCCATAACTCATGCGCTCAATGTTCACGATTTCTTGCATGAAAGCAGTTTAGCTTATGCGCGGAAAGAGGGTTTGGAGCGCGAAGAGGTATGGCATGCCATACCTTTATAAAGTTGTTCATTTCATTCAGGTCGCGTGAAAACCCGCCTGAGCGTACTTGGTTACGCGAAGAAGAAGGATTTGGAACGTGAACTGGATAAAATGGGTGGTGCCCCCGACAGGAGTCGAACCTGCGGCACCTTGCTC
>CAYPKC010000158.1:0-3773 GCA_964411215.1 uncultured Eggerthellaceae bacterium
GAAGGATTCTCCGTCAGGCACTGCCGTTCAGACGGCGCGCTTGATGTCGCTTGCCCGCGATGGCAAGACATGTGATGCGCCGGGAAAAGAAACGGAAGGCGAAGGTATGCAAGGTGCTCGCGGGGCGCTTGTTGATGGTATTCCTGTGCATTCGGTTCGCTCATCTGGCTTTGTTGCCAATCAAGAAGTCATACTGGGGTCGTTTGGCCAGACATTGACGATTACGCACACTTCATGGGATCGTGAATCATATATGCCTGGAGTCATCCTTGCCATCCGTTCTGTTATGGACAAATCCGGCCTTATTATCGGGCTCGAAAACTTCATGGATTTAGATTAACGAGGAGTATATATGAGTACTCAACATCCTCGATTCGGACGTTTGATAACTGCTATGGTTACGCCGTTTGATGCAGGCGGCGAACTCGATCTTGCCCGCACCGGTGAATTTACCGAAAGGCTTATCCAAGGCGGAAACGATGCTCTTATCGTGAATGGAACGACGGGCGAGTCACCAACCGTCTTTTATCCGCAAAAAATCGAGCTTTTCAAAGAAGTTGTATCAGCAGTGGGCGGACGCATTCCCGTTATTGCCAATGTGGGCGACAACTGTACGGAAGACACCGTTCAATTTGCACAAGATGTTGCCAAGCTCGGGGTAGACGGCCTTATGCTGGTGGTGCCTTATTACAACAAACCGCCGCAAGAGGGTCTCTATCAGCACTTTTCAACGATTGCCAAAGCGGTGGATCTGCCCCTTATCCTCTATAACATTCCTGGGCGCTGCGTTATTAACATGACGGCGGAAACCACGCTTTCGCTTGCGCGTGATTGCGATAATATCGTTGCGATTAAAGAAGCGTCAGGTAAATTCGACCAAATTGCGCAGATCATAGAAGAAGCGCCTTCTGACTTCGATGTCTACTCGGGAGACGATTCAGCAACTCTTGAAATCATGAAACTGGGCGGCGTCGGCGTCATCTCTACTATTGGAAATGTAGCTCCTTCGCGCATGAAAGAAATTGTTGAGCTTTGTGCCGCAGAAAAGTGGGACGAGGCCGAACAGGCGAATAACGCTTTGCTGCCACTTATGAATGGCCTGTTTGAGACATCTAATCCCATCCTGGTAAAAGAGGCTTTAAAGCTTTTAGGTTTTCCTGTGGGGGGAGTAAGGCTTCCGCTTGTGAACGCCACCGAAGAACAATCTCAAAAGCTCGCCACAATAATGCGTGAGGTTGGTGTGCTAGATTAAGAAAAGGAATATGAATGCAAGATAACTACAGCAACGAACACAGCAAAAAAGACAAAAAGACACTCGAGCAAACAACCAAAAACCCTGCCAAGAAAAACAACCATGGACATAAAGCATCCCACGGAAAGGGGGACGGGGCGAACTCGTCTTCTTCCCATGATGCTCAAAAGCGCCAAGGGGCAGAGGGAAGCGCGAAAGAGGGCAACGGACGCTCTAAGAAGAAAACTAGTTCGTATAAACACGTCGATTACGATCGGCAACGTCCGCATCTGACGCGAAATACGGCGCCGCGCCCTCAAAACAACAAGAAGCATAACGGCAATAAGCGAAAGACCTTTAGCGCGCCGGATTCAACTGCCGAGCTTCAAGTGATCCCGCTTGGTGGCCTTGATGCGATTGGCAAGAACATGACTGCCTTTACATGCAAAGGCGACATGTTCTTAGATGACGCTGGCCTCATGTTTCCCGATGATGATCATCCGGGCATCGACCTTATTCTTCCTGACTATACGTATGTGCTCGAGCATGCTGACAAACTGCGCGGCATTATTATTACGCATGGCCATGAAGACCACACGGGCGCTCTCCCATACCTTATGAAAGATCTTGATCGGGATATTCCGATCTATGCAACAAAGCTCACACTCGGTTTGATTGAAGGAAAATTCGCCGAGCATAAGATCAAAAATGCAAAACTGATTGAGATTAAGTCGGGAGACACCATCAAACTGGGGTGCATGAAGGTCACGTGTTTCGCGGTAAACCATTCCATCCCCGGCGCCTTAGGGCTTTTTATCGAAAGCCCAGCTGGAAATGTATTGCACATGGGCGACTTCAAGCTCGACCAAACGCCGATCGATGGGGTTACCACTGATTTTGCCGCTCTTGCCCGCTTTGGCGAGCAAGGAGTCGACCTCATGATGAGCGACTCAACCAATGCAACTAATCCCAATTTCACGCCCTCGGAAGCTGAAGTTGGCAAAGCGCTTCGCCAGATCATTTCTCAAGCAAAAGGCCGCGTCATCATTGCATCCTTTGCAAGCCATATCCATAGGATGCAGCAGATATGCGATGCAGCAGTCGCAGCAGGCAGAAAAGTGGTTGTGACGGGTCGTTCGATGATCCAAAACACCGACATTGCCCGCAAGCTCGGCTACTTGAATATTTCTGATGCCGATCTCATTGACGCCTATGAGCTCAATGACACGCCTGCCGATCAAGTCGTTATTATGTGCACAGGCTCGCAAGGAGAGCCCTTGAGTGCCCTTGCGCGCATCGCTAACGGGGAGCACAAAACGATCGATATAGAGCGTGGAGATACCGTTATCATCTCGGCAACCCCTGTACCGGGCAATGAAAAAGCCGTAACGCGCGTTATCAATTCGCTGGCAAAGATCGGTGCGGATATTTATGACAAAAAGCGTGCACAGGTCCATGTGTCAGGACATGCGGGCGCAGAAGAGCTCAAACTTGTGTTGAGTATCGTAAAGCCAAAAGCCTTTTTGCCTGTCCACGGTGAGATTGCTCACTTGCGTGCCCATGCCTTATTGGCAGAGGCGACAGGCGTGCCCGAAGAGAATATCTTCATTCTTGAAAACGGCGACTCTCTCGTTTTGTCTGCAAAAGGCATACAGCGAGGCGAAGGCGTACAAAGCGGCATTATCTATGTCGATGGCTTGTCGGTGGGAGACACCTCCCAAGATGTCTTGAATGAGCGTAGCAATCTGGGCGCGCAAGGTTTTGCAAGCATTGCAGCGGCCATTAACTTTAACCGCAACGAGCTCGTAGGAAATCCCATCATTGAGATGCATGGGATTACCGGCGGAGATGATGATTATCTGATCAACGAGATTTCAGGTTCTGTCAAAAACGCTATTGATAATGCGTTAAAGAAGAATCCTGCGGGCATACGGGAGGCGCGGCGCGATATCCGTAATCGCGTTTCTTCCATTCTGTGGGAAAAGACAAAACAACGTCCGATGATCATTGTGAATCTTTTAGAGGTATAACGAAAGCGCATGGCAAATCCACGTAAACAGAAAAAGGCACAGGAAAAGCCAAAAGAGACTCCTGAAAAGGCTGGACCTCAACGGCGCCTGTCCCCAGGAGATGCTCCCAGATCAGCCGGTATTCTCGATCAGAATACGAAACGGGATCTTGCCGGGGTTCTCTTTATTATTGCCGGTGTGGTGCTTGCGCTCATTGCTCTTTTGACAACCAATGATGCGGTCTTGACCGGTTTTGCCTCGCAATGGATCCATCTCATTTTCGGTATCGGATGCTATCTTCTGCCCATTGTTTTGATCGCGGTCGGCATCACGTTTCTCTATAAATTCAATAAGCAGCGCATGCAAATACGCGCCGCCATTGGATTTACCATTATATTCATAGCGTTGCTCGGCTTTTTTGCCCTCTTTGCTCCAATATCGTACCTTGGCAAAGACGATCTAAGCCTTCTTTACAGCGAATACACGCTCACAGGCTACGTCGGCTATATCTGATATGACATAGATTATGTCAG
>CAYPKC010000159.1:0-3739 GCA_964411215.1 uncultured Eggerthellaceae bacterium
TCGCGAAGGCGAAGTTCCTCACCCGCGTGTTCAAGAAGAGCAAGCCTTTGATCGATCCGCTCATGGCAGACGATGCCGGACGTTTCTTAGGCGAGGTCGAGAAGCTTCCCCTGGACTATTTCAAGGTGAGCCTGCTTCTGCTCTTGAACACGGGGATGCGCCCGGAGGAGATGCTCGCCATCCATGTCGGAGACATCGCCTTCGATGGCTCTGAAGCTGCAATCAACATCGTCAGCGTTCTTGACCGTGACGGCAAGACGATAAGGAACTATCCGAAGTCGGATGCCGGGCGCAGGTCCGTGCCGATCGATGCCTACACGGCAGGCGAGGTCAAAACATGGATCGACATCAAGTCGAGCCAGATGAAGGCAATGGGGCTCAAGCCCTCGATGTCCATGCTGGTATGCGGCCCGGATGTCATCCCCCGCACTTACCAGTCCTGGCTCAGGGACTGGAGGAGCTTCATAAGCTCGGCTGGCTTCGAAGGGACCAGGCCCTATGCGCTCCGGCATACGTTCGCTACCTTGAACCTTGCCAATGGCGAGAACATCAAGACGGTCTCTGTGCTCATGGGTCATGCGAGCTCTGCCTACACCCTCGATCTGTATGCTGGCTACGTTCCAAACACCGGCATCGGGATCGGATCGAGGTACATGAGCTTTCTGCGCTCAGCCGTTTAAGCTCTGACTCGTGGTGTTTTATTGGAATGACCTGAGGGACGTGAGGAGGTAAGGTTATAATGGTTTGTCAATGCGGGCGTGATTCAATGGTAGAATTTCAGCTTCCCAAGCTGACCACGCGGGTTCGATTCCCGTCGCCCGCTCCATAAAAAATCGTGTTGGAAGTCGCCTCTTTGGCGACTTTCGTGTTTCAGAGTAAAATTGTTTGTTGGTTGGAAAACTAATCGTTTTTCCAGTATTTCGTCCAGTACGTTTGCTAGAATTATAGTGTTGGTTTTAAGAACAGCGAGGTCAGACGGTTAATTCAGGTCGCGGAAGATTGGGCAAGGAATAAGCTTCCCAAGCTGCTCACGCGAGTTCGATTCTCGTCGCCCGCTCCATCTTCCACGTCCCCGTTGTCCCATTTTCCATCATGAGCGCAGATAGCGCCCGGTAATGCTGTGCGGATTTGCCGCGATGTCTGTAGGAGTACCCGCCGCGACAACACGGCCTCCCGCTTCCCCTCCGCCAGGACCCAAATCAATGACATAGTCAGAATTGCGAATCAGATCAAGATCATGTTCAATGACCACAACGGTCGCGCCGTTATCTATGAGCGACTGCAGCACCCCGATGAGCACCTTCACATCAAGCGGATGCAGCCCAATCGTCGGCTCATCAAACACGAAAAGGGCATTCTTCTGATCACGCCCGATCTCACTTGCAAGCTTAAGCCGTTGCGCCTCCCCGCCCGATAGCGCCGGCGTCGACTCGCCGAGAGTCAGATATCCCAGCCCAAGATCGTGCAGCGTCTGAAGTGACGCGCACACCTTCCGCAAATTCTTCGCCTCATCAAGCACCTCATCGACCGTTTGCGCAAGCATCGCAGGCAATGACAACTCACATACTTCACCATCCGCGGCCATCAGCTCATGCGTGATACGCCACGCCTCATCGCTAAAGCGCGAGCCCCGACAATCGGGACATTCGATATCCACATCCGGAAGGAACTGAACGTCAAGCGATATCTGCCCCGTACCGTCACACGTCGGACAACGAAGCGACCCCGTGTTGTACGAGAAATCGCCCGCCTTAAGCCCCTTCTCGCGCGCCTGCGGAGAGGCCGCGAACGCGCGACGCAGGTCGTCCATCACTCCAGAATACGTTGCCACCGTCGAGCGCACGTTGGCTCCAATGGGCGTCGAATCGATCAGGTTCACGCGGCTCAGCCCCTCGGCCGTCACCGATTTAACCTGCACCGGCAATTCAGTTCCTGCAATCATCGCCTTGAGCCCCGGAATCAAACTTTCAAGCACAAGCGTTGTCTTGCCCGACCCCGACACGCCCGTAATCGAAGTGAGACGACGTCGCGGAATAGCTATCGAAAGCGGCTTCACGGTGTGAATTGCATTCGTTTCAAGATCAATGGCGCCGAACTCGAACATGTCAGCATCGCTTGCACGCGTGCGCACTTCAATTTTCTCGGCGCCGGAGAGGAAGCTGCCAATGCGGCTCGCAGGATCAGCTTCAATTGCCGCAACCGTTCCCTGCGCAATCACCTGTCCGCCATCAGCTCCAGAGCCGGGACCTATCTCTATAATCCATCCCGCGCGGCGCAATAGCATGGTCTCGTGATCAACCACCACGACCGAATTCCCATCGGCAAGCAGGTCGTTGATAACCGCCAAAAGACCTTCGACATTCGAAGGATGAAGCCCAATTGACGGCTCATCAAGCACATAAAGCACGCCGGTAGTGCGATTGCGAACCGCACGCGTGAGCTCCACGCGCTGGCGCTCGCCATTAGAAAGAGTGGAAGACGCGCGGTCTAGTGCGAGGTAGCCAAGCCCCAATTGCTCAAGCCGCTCAATAGGCTCTCGCATCCCGTTGAGGATGCTTTTTGCCATCTTCCGCATATCTTGAGGCATCGACGGCTCTATGGTGGGAATCCAATCGCGCAGCTCATCGAGCGTTTTTGCGGTCGCATCAGCGAGATTGATCTCGCAGATAAGCGGCTTGCGGGCGTCTTTCGACAGTCGCGAACCATGACAATCAGGGCACGTCTCTTCCTTCAAGAACTTAGCAACCCGCGCCAGCCCTTTCTCGTCTTTCACTTTGGAAAGCGCGTTTTTCACGGTGTTTTCGGCGCTGTAATACGTGAAATCCATCTCCACCGCGTTGCTTTTGTCTTTGTTCTTGGGAATGTAGAGGATGTGCCGCTTTTCCATCGGGCCGTGGAGCACGATGTCCTTTTCTTGCGGTGTCAGATCTTTGTAAGGAACGTCAATGCGCACGCCCATTTCCTTCGCCACGGTTGGCATAAGCGACCACATAAGCTGGCGCCACGGCGCCACCGCACCCTCTTCCAACGTAAGATTGGGATCGGCGATGAGCGTGGAATCGTCCACGATCCTCACCGTTCCTGTGCCACTGCAGGTGGGGCATGCTCCTCGGCTGTTGAACGCAAGATCTTCCGCTCCCGGGCCGTAGAACTTAACGCCACAGGTGGGGCACGTGATGGGCTTTTCCAGTGCAACGTTCATAGTCGGAGGACAGTAATGCCCGTTTGGGCACTCGTGGCTGCCGAGGCGGCTGAACGCGAGGCGCAGGTAATTCAAAAGCTCGGTGGAGGTGCCGAAGGTGGAGCGGATATCGGGAATGCCGGGGCGCTGCCGCAAGGCAAGTGCTGCCGGAACGTAGAGGACGGCGTCAACGTCGGCGCGAGCCGTCTGCGAAATGCGACGACGTGTATAGGTGGAGAGCGCGTCGAGGTAGCGACGCGAGCCTTCCGCATACAAAACGCCAAGGGCAAGCGAGCTTTTGCCACTTCCGGAAACGCCCGCTATGCCGACGAACGTCTCGAGCGGGATGTTGACGTTGATGTTTTTGAGGTTATGCACGCGCGCGCCGATAACCTCTATATCCTGCGGCGCTTCTGCGTGCAACGCTTTTGCTTTTTTGGTCATGCTTCAGATCCGTTCTTTCCCCTGGATCGGGACAACGGGCGGGACAACGGGGACGTAGCCTATTGTCCCACTTTTGTTCTTGGAGACATTGATAGCAGCCGGGATAATGGGACA
>CAYPKC010000160.1:0-3676 GCA_964411215.1 uncultured Eggerthellaceae bacterium
CTTCGCAGTGTGCAGGATCGATGATGCGGGCACCGGAAAGATCAAATCCAGCATCCAAGATATCCTTTTGATTGCCTAAGATGATGAGATCGGCAATGTTCTGTGAAAGGATTTCTGCCGCTGCTTCTAATGTCCTTACATCTGAACCTTCTGGCAAAACAATAGTCTTTTTATCCGCTGCAGCTTTTTGTTTAATATCTTCAATAAAAGTTGACATGGCAATTCCTCTCGTGCCTCTTCTTACAAAAGGTACGGCATCTGCCTAGTTGATAAATTCCTCGAGCTCATCGTCAAGCGTTTCTTGAACGATTTCGAAGGTATCGCGAGCGATCATATATTCTTCGTCTGTCGGAATGACAAGAATTTGTACGCGTGAGTCGTCGGTTGAGATTTCATGCTCACCGCCGCGTTCTTTATTCCGCTCGAAATCAAGTTCGATACCGAGGGGTTGCAGGCCTGCGAATATCATTCTGCGCACGCGCTCGCAGTTCTCGCCAACGCCTGCGGTCAAAACAATTACGTCAACGCCGCCCATAACGGCAATGTACTGGCCAATGTATTTCTTTACGGAGTTCGAATACATTTCATAAGCAAGCTGGGCGCGCTCGTTGCCGGCAACGGTTGCTTCTTCAAGATCACGCATATCATTCGATACGCCGGAAATGCCTAAAAGCCCAGACTGCTTATTAAGCATGTCATTCAACTCGCCTGCCGTCATATCTTCGTGCTGCATAATGAATGACCCGATAGACGGATCGATCGCACCGCTTCTGGTGCCCATAATGAGGCCATCAAGGGGGGTGAGACCCATTGAGGTATCGACAGCAATACCGTGGTCGATAGCTGCCATGGAACAACCATTGCCGAGATGGCACGTGATGATTTTCAAATCTTCCAGAGGCTCATCAAGGAACTCTGCAGCGCGCTCGGCAATATAGCGATGCGAGGTGCCGTGAGCACCGTATTTTCGAATGCCGTACTTTTCATAGTACTCGTAAGGAATGCCATACATATACGCTTTTGGCGGCAGTGTCTGAAAATACGAAGAATCAAAGACAGCTACCATAGGTTTATCGCTCATGTATTTCCTACATGCCTCTATACCCATCAGAGCAGATTTATTATGCAAAGGTGCAAGTTCTGCGAGTTCGTCGATCTTTTCAATAACATCATCGTCAATGAGCACTGATTTATCGAAGTATTTTCCCCCTTGCACGATTCTGTGCCCGATTGCTTCAATCTCATCGAGAGAATCTATCGCCTTATTGGGGCCTGATGTCAGCGTTTGGAGAACTAGGCGCATGGCTTCCGAATGGTCGTTAATGGGAGTGTCGATAACGACTTCATTCTCATCGATGCCATGTTTGTGGAACGCATCGTCTGCGCCGACTTTCTCGCAAATACCTTTCGCGAGAACAGAATGAGTTTCTATATTGATAAGCTGGTATTTTAACGATGAAGATCCAGCATTAAGAACTAGGATGTTCAAGACATACCCCCAGCATGTCATATAGTCTGCATTTAAGTGGCTATGGGAATAGTTTAGAAAAATCTAACACGTGACTGGTAGTACAGCAAACGAAAATCGACAAGCGGGCAGAGGTTAGTACTCGCTTGTCGAAATGTCGTTACGGTTGCTCTTGCGCAAAACCCCGGTAGTCAAAGAGTGCAGATGAGAAAACCTTGTCTAGAGCGAAGGATTGCCATCATTCATAGGCGCGCCACCAAGGACATGGACATGGACATGATGTACGGATTGACATGCATCATCGCCCGTGTTGATAACAACGCGATAGCCGCTCTCGGTGATGCCTTTTATATCCGCAACCTTTTTGACCGCACCCATAAGGTGCGCCATATCAGTGTCAGAGATCGCATCTCCAATATTGTCATAGTGGTTTTTGGGAACGATAAGGGTATGTACCGGCATCATGGGAGCGACATCATCGAAGGCAAGTACGTAGTCGTCTTCGTAAACGTTATTCGATGTAATCTCCCCGGCAACTATCTTGCAAAAGAGGCAATCGTCTTTTTTCATGTGAATTCTCCTTTAAAGCAGGTATCGTATGGTGCTTGATGTTGTCTTGGGACAATCTTATACCGTATACGGCATATGTAAGGTACTGGTTAATTGAGAAGGGTGGTGTCTTGCACTTCATCAGCAGGTGCTTCTTCAAGCTCGCCCATCAATACTTCAACTCTTTGTTGGGCGCTCATAAGCTTCGCCTGCAATTCTGAGAGGAGCTTTACCCCTTTGGCATACGTATCAAGACTCTCTTCAAGTTCAAGGGATCCTGATTCGAGCTCTGATACGATCTTTTCAAGCTCGTCCATTCCCTCTTTGAACGTGATTGCTTTTTGTTCGTTCGTGCCGTTTTCCATGTTCTTCCCTTCATACCTTACGCAAGCTCATTAGGTGTCGTTTGTTGAGCTGTGCATGCTATCGTACCGTCTTTTACGGTAATAGTGATGTGATCTTGCATCTGGACTTGATTGATCGAGGTAATAACGTGGTTTTGCTCATCTTTGGCAATCGAATACCCGCGAGAGAGCACATTCAAAGGTGAAAGCGCAGATAAGCTTGCCGCATTTCTCCCCAATGCTTCTTTATACGCATCTCCAAAATGGCTTCCCGCATCAACAAGCGCTTTTGTCTGTGAAGAAACGTTAAAGGTATAACGACTGAGCAGATTTGTCAGGTTTGCTTTGAGTGTCTGCCGTATGAGATCGAGCCGCTCTTTATTGCGAGAAAACGATAGCGGTACGGCACGAGACAGCCGAAGAGAAATATCATCTATACAGCGAAGTTTGTCTTCAAGGACCCGATAAGGTTCTTTGAACACCGGCGAAGATGCTGCAAGGGTCAGACGCGTTTTGTCTTCATGGAGTGTGCGGGTCATGGATCCGGTGAGCTTTAAAGCACATTCCTTCAAACGAGATGCGATTTCGCTTCCCGACGCGGCAACAGCTTCTGCGGCAGCCGTAGGAGTTGATGCGCGAAAATCGGAGACCATATCAGCAATAGAGGTATCAGGCTCATGACCGATTCCTGTCACCACCGGCACTTTCATTGCGGCGATAGTGCGTGCAAGGGCTTCGTCGTTAAAGGGCATAAGATCTTCAAATGATCCGCCGCCTCGCCCTAAGATGATAACGTCAGCGCCTGCCTTTTCAACAGCTTTGAGGCCTTCGATCAGATACGTTGGGGCTTGGGCGCCTTCAACAGGAACACCCGCTACTAAAATAGTAGCGAGCGGATAACGCCTGCGCAACGTGCGCAAAATATCATAGACAGCAGCGCCGCGCGGTGATGTTACGACTCCTATTGTATGAGGCAAATAAGGCAAGGGACGCTTTTTGGAAGGCTCCATTAAGCCTTCTGCCTGAAGCTTTTTTGCAAGACGGGCAATCTGGATGCGCAGGTTGCCTTCCCCGACAGGCTCGATAGTAAACACATCAAAGTTCATGCGTCCTTTTGCAGCGAATAAGGTAAAACGGCCGGTGATTTCTACCGAGTCGCCGATTTTTATCTCTATACCCGCCTTGGCATAACGGTTATTCCACATCATGCAGGAGAGAGCCGCATGCTCGTCTTTGATGGTGAAATAGACAGCTTTATAGCGAGGGTTGATAGAAAGTTCGGATACTTCGCCAACGATTTTGACGGTAATGGTTT
>CAYPKC010000161.1:0-3651 GCA_964411215.1 uncultured Eggerthellaceae bacterium
ATGGCAGCCACAACTCCGACAAGAGCACCAATAAGAATCGCCGCTCCCCCCAGCCCCAAAAGTTTGCAAACATACACACCGATAATGGCGAAAACAGCGGCAATGATATTGGCGGATGTTAGTTTTTGCGTAACGAGCAAACAGATGAAGATGGACGTCATCGCAAAGGCGGCAATTTGCAATGGAACATCAATCAAAGAGCCGACAAGCACACCAACAACATTGGAAAGCGCCCATGATGTCTGCGAAAACAGGTTAACGCCAAGTGCCTTTTTAACCGACCAATTTCCTTCGCGGAACTTAGCAATAGATACGCCATAGCTCTCATCAGTCACCGTTGCTGCGAAAAAGAAGGCAAGCCTTTTGCTTGCTCCGCTGCACATTGGCGCAAAGGAAGCAGAGTAGAGCATCTGCCGCGTATTGACGAGCGAAATGCTTGCAATGATAGAGGCAAGCGGAGAGCCCGCAAGATACATGTTAGGGATCATAAATTGTCCCGCGCCTGAGTAAAAGACTGCACTGAGTAGAAATACCTGAAGCGCGTTCAGACCCACCGACCCGCACAAAATGCCACAGGGTATGCCTATTGCCACATACCCAAGCATAATGGGCAAAGCAGCGTGCAGTGGTTCTTTTATGTTGTCTATCAGACTCATCTCAAAGCACTATTGCGAAAATGCACGACTCACATCTTGAGGAGCAAACACGCCACCTTCGGTAATGATTGCGGTGATCAATTCGGCAGGCGTGACATCAAAAGCTGGATTGTGGACCGAAACGCCTTCAATCGGCGCCTCTAACACTTCCGCAGACGAGCGCTCCTCTATCGGTATCAGGCTTCCGTCCGAAAGAGAGAGATCAATCGTGGAACAAGGTGCTGCAACATAGAACGGAATGTTGAAGTGTTTTGCCATAATCGCAACGCCCAACGTTCCAATTTTGTTTGCGACATCCCCGTTCGCGGCAATGCGGTCAGCGCCGACAATAACGGCATCAATGCGGCCTTGCGACATAACAGATGCTGCCATGTCATCACAAATAAGGGTCACGGGAACGCCAGCACGGGAAAGCTCCCATACGGTAAGGCGCGATCCTTGGCAGACAGGGCGTGTCTCATCCGCATAGACGTGTTTGATCTTGCCTTGCTGCGCTGCAGCATAGATAACGCCCAGAGCAGTTCCATAAAACGATGTTGCCAAGCTTCCAGCATTGCAGTGAGTAAGAACCGTGCATGACGCGGGCAGAAGTTCAGCTCCTGCACATCCAATGTTTCGGTTAGCAGTTTCATCTTCAGCAATCATGTTCTTGACGTGGTTAAAAAGCTCGTCTCCAAGCTCCTTCGCAGAAGCACCCGTTCCTGCCATTTTCTCAACATGCGCCATACAAGAATCTACCGCCCACGCAAGATTCACGGCAGTAGGACGTGCGCGCTTGATCATATCCGCTGCATAGCGCATGCTCGTCAGATAGAGCTCAAGGTCGAATTGCGTCTCATCGATAATAAAGACGCGTTCAAAATCTATGGCATCCTTGCGCATATCGTCCGTTTGCGCGTAGACGAACTCAGCCGCACGAAGGACCATCGCGCACGCTCCCGCAATTCCAATTGCAGGAGCACCACGCACCTTCAATGTTTTGATGCAATCAATCACTTCGCGCCAATCAGTAATGAAAAGCGTCTCTTCCACATAAGGGAGCTTGCTTTGATCAAGCATGACGGTGATCGGAAATCCATCAGGGATATATTCAAATGTTGAATCCGAGCGAACGAGATCTATCGTGCGTGGAAGATTCTCCAAATCCAAGTGCATACGACGTATGTTGTCCTTTCATAAAGTGCGACAAAAGGTGTATGGGAAGAAGAAAGCGCGCCCATACCTGGACGCGCTTTTGATTATGCCACACTCTGCTTTGTGTGTAGGTTTAAAACAGAGACTATGCCTGTTCAATCTGTGCTTGAGCTGCGGCAAGGCGGGCAACAGGAACACGATACGGCGAGCATGAAACGTAATCAACGCCCACGCGGTTAAAGATATGGATCGATTCAGGATCGCCACCATGTTCGCCGCACACACCGCAAACGATGTTGGGATTGCCTTCGTGACCAAGCTCGACGCCCATAGCAACAAGCTTAGCAACGCCACCCTCGTCCACCGTCGCAAACGGATTGTACGGCAGAAGACGCTCAGTCAGATACAGCGGAACAAACTCCCCTTCAACATCGTCACGGCTAAAGCCAAACGTTGTTTGGGTCAGGTCGTTCGTGCCAAATGAGAAGAAGTCTGCCTGCGTTGCAATCTCATCTGCAGTCAGGGCAGCACGCGGAAGCTCAATCATGGTGCCGATCGGAATATCAAGTTCAACACCAGCATCCTTTGAAACGTTCTCAATAACGCCTTCTGCAACTTCACGCAGGCGTGCAAGCTCGTTGACCGTTGAAACCAAAGGAATCATGATCTCCGGTTTCGGATCAAGTCCTTCCTTCTTCAGCTTTGCCATAGCAGAAGCAATAGCATGGATCTGCATTTCAGGAAGAACCGGATACACAATGCCAAGACGGACGCCACGCATGCCGAGCATAGGATTCTGCTCAGCAAACGCATCGATTTTCTCAAGCATAACGCGCTTCTCAGCGATATCGGAAGAGGAAGCACCATTTTCTTCCATGCGCGTAATCTCAATCTCAAGCTCACGCGGGTTGTCCAAGAACTCATGCAGCGGCGGATCAAGCAAACGCACGATAACAGGCAGACCATCCATTGCCTTAAACATCTCATAGAAGTCGCCAGACTGTGCCTCATACAGAGCATTCACAGCCTTTTCGCGGTTAAGCTAATCGTCATTCAGGATACACGACTGGATAATCTGCTTGCGATCGCCCAAGAACATATGCTCGGTACGGCACAGACCGATACCTTCAGCGCCAAGTTCGCGAGAGAGGTGGGCATCTTCTGGATTATCGGCATTAGCGCGAACACCAAGTTTGCGATATTCGTCTGCCCATTCCAAGATCGTGTCAAGGTCGCCGGTGATCTCAGGCATAACCAAGTCGACAGCTCCCAGCACAACGATGCCGGTGGTGCCATCAATGGAGATCATGTCGCCCTCGCGGATGACAATGTCGGTGCCGGTAATGGCGGCTTCCTTCTTCTCGGCATCAATCTTGAGCGCTTCAACGCCGCAGACGCACGGTGCACCCATGCCGCGAGCAATAACAGCAGCGTGAGAAGTCTTGCCGCCATGGGAGGTCAAAATACCTTCAGCAGCAATCATGCCAGCAAGGTCGTCGGGAGTCGTTTCCCAGCGAACCAGCACGGTCTTCTTTCCAGCTTCAGCAAGTTCAACAGCATCTGCTGCAGAAAAGACTGCTTCGCCGACAGCGGCGCCAGGACTTGCATTCAAGCCCTTTGCAACGACGTCATAGTCTGCTTTTGCGTCGAATTGAGGATGCAGAAGCTGGTCAAGCTGCTCGGGAGCTACGCGCATAACCGCTTCTTTTTTGTCGATCAAGCCTTCTTTTACCATCTCGATGGCAATGTGCAGTGCTGCAGCTGCGGTGCGCTTGCCAGCACGCGTTTGCAGCATCCACAACTTGCCTTGCTCAATCGTGAACTCGATGTCGCACATATCGCGGAAGTGGTTCTCAAGCAA
>CAYPKC010000162.1:0-3614 GCA_964411215.1 uncultured Eggerthellaceae bacterium
CAGTCAATATCAACTTCACCTATCCGCCTTTCCATAGTGGTTGATGCTTCTGAAGGACAAAGGGCAGTACAGCTTTTGCATACCGCTTTCGACCTTGATTCAGAGAGCGTCTTTGAAGAGACGCAGCTTTCAGCTGAAGAGATTGCCGACAAGATGAAAAAGGGGCGTTAGAGAGACCTTTTATGAACAATCAGAACAAAGAGATGCCAAAAAATCCCGTTGTTGCGGTGGCTGGTGCCACAGGAGCCGTCGGAAACGAATTCTTACGCGTCTTGCATGACCTTGACTTTCCTGCACGCGAGATACGCGCGCTGGCAAGTGCGAAGTCTGTCGGCAAGAAGCTTCCCTTCCAAGGCGCAGGATGCGTGCCGGAAGGCGAGCTTGTTGTTCAAGAAATGACGCCGGAGTCTTTCGAAGGCGTTGATATCGCACTCTTTTCTGCAGGTGCCTCAGTATCGCGCGCGATGCGCGATGCGGTTGTTAATGCGGGCGCTTTGATGATAGACAACTCTTCAGCGTTTCGCATGGACGACGATGTGCCGCTTGTCGTGCCTGAGGTGAATCCCGAAGATGCGTTCAAAAACCATGGCGTGATTGCCAATCCAAATTGCTCCACCATCCAAATGGTTGTGGCCTTAAAGCCGCTCTATGACCTAGCGCCGATTAAACGCGTAGTAGTTGCAACGTATCAAGCAGCATCCGGTGCCGGTGCTTTGGCTATGGAGGAGCTTTACGGACAAACGCGTGAGTTCTTAGACGGTACTCCTTCCGATGATTTGACAATTCAGGCCTTCCAACACCAAATTGCCTTTAATTGCATACCCCATATCGACGTCTTTCTCGACGATGGTTCCACGAAAGAAGAGTGGAAAATGGTTGTAGAGACGAAGAAAATCATGCACGCACCTAACCTTGCCGTCTCGGCGACGTGTGTTCGCGTGCCTGTTCTCCGCTGCCATGGCGAAGCCATCAATGTCGAGTTTGAGCGTGAAGTGAGCATCGATGATGCGCGCGCTGCTCTACGCTTTGCCCCCGGCATCACGCTTATGGATGATCCTTCCCATAACCTCTATCCTATGCCAGGACTTCTTGCGGGAACCAATGAATCGTATGTCGGACGCCTGCGTAAAGACCCCAGTGTCCCTTACGGCATTTCTTTCTGGAATGTTGCCGACCAAATTCGCAAAGGTGCTGCCTTAAACGCCGTGCAAATCGCAGAGCTCTTTCTGCCGGCATAACGACGAAGGGCGCGCTCACCCGAGCCAGGCTTTCCCATGAAGAAAGCGCGATTGGATACAGAGCTTGTTGCACGCGGTTTCTATGAAAGCGCCGAAGAAGCACTCAGGGCTATCATCGCTGGGGATGTCCTTGTCAATGACGAGCGTGCGAAAAGCGCAGCGCAGCTCATCACGCCTGAGTGCACGTTAAGGGTGAAGTCGAAAAACACGTACGTGTCGCGAGGTGGTCATAAGCTGAAAGCGGGCCTCGATGCGTTCAACATTGCTGTGACCCGTAAGAGCTGTTTAGATATAGGATCCTCAACTGGCGGCTTTACCGATGCATTGCTGCAAGCAGGAGCGGAGCGCGTGACATGCGTTGATGTGAACTACGGTCAACTGGCATGGAAGATTCGCACCGATGCGCGGACAACGGTCTTTGAACGCACCAATATCAAATATGCTGAGCCGCAAGCACTCGGAGCCCCATTTGATCTCATTGTCATTGATGTGAGCTTTATCGGGCTCGCAGAGCTTGCGCTAACACTTGCCTCCCTTATCAAACCAGAAGGGGAGTTGCTGGCACTTATCAAGCCTCAATTCGAGTCGCAGCGCGGTGAGACGGAAGGTGGCGTTGTCTACGATGAGGCGGTACGCCTTCGCTGTATTGAAGAAGTCAAAGAAGCTCTGGCTCATAACGGTTTTAACACGCTTGGCACGATCGAATCCCCCTTGAGAGGGCCTGCAGGTAATATTGAATATCTCTTATACGCTGTGTCGAAGTAGGGATTTTCATGGATATCTTTGATGCTATTGCTGCGAGGCATTCAGTCAGATCATATGCCGATATTCCCCTTACTGATGAAGTGTTAGATGCTCTTGTTGACGTTATTGCGCAGGCGAACTACGAAGGCAACTTGAATTTTCAACTCCGCGTGCAAGAGCCTCAGGCATTTGTTGGCGGTATGGCGCGCTATGGAGCTTTTAAAGGAGTTCAGAACTATCTTGCCCTTGTCGGTCCTCGCGGGAAGACCATTGAAGAGCGGTGCGGCTACTACGGCGAGCGCATTGTGCTTGCAGCACAGATGATGGGACTGAACACGTGTTGGGTGGGGCTTTCGTATAACAAGGCACAGATGGGTGCCCATATTGCGAAAGATGAAGTATGCCCGTGCATTATCACCTTAGGGTATGGCTGCACCCAAGGGCGGCCTCATAAGGTGAAAAAGCTTGAAGAACTCTGTCGCGTCGATGGGAAAAAGGTCTCACATCTCGCACAGCTTCCGCGCTTTTTCACAGCGGGGCTTGAAGCGGCTCAGCTTGCACCCACATCCATCAATCAGCAACGATTCTTCTTTGATCTTGTAGGCGGCCCTCAAAGTTTAGCCGTTCGTGCTCAAACAAAGTTTGGTCCGTATGCGAAAGTGGATCTAGGTATTGCAAAATACCATTTCGAAGTTGGCGCAAACGCATTTTCAACCGACTGGATATGGGTATAGAAACGAAACAGACAAGCGTCTGGGTGGTACGCGCCTGTTATACCGTTGTGGGCATCATCAATGTCGTCTGCGCGCTCCAGTTTATTTGTATGCCATCGCACTTTGCGGGAGCCTATGAGCTTTACGGCACGTCAGGGGAAATAGCCCTTCAAGGTCTTGGCATCGCATTTCTCATGTGGAATGCGACCTATCCCGCGTTCATAGTAAAGCCGAAAGCATACTCTGTTGTCGGTGTGATCATACTTATCCAGCAAGTAATAGGCTGTGTCGGAGAGACAATTCTTCTTATCTGTTTGCCTGTAGGACATGACATCTTGGCGCACTCAATTATGCGATTCATTCTGTTTGACGGTGCAGGACTTATTATTATGGGCGCGTCTTTTGCCTGGTTTATGCGCACTGTCAAAAAGGGAAAGCTTACGGCACAATAACGTATCCGACTAAGGCAAAGAGTGCCGCTATCACTGCCCCCGCTACGACATCTCGGGTGAAATGCACCCCGAGCATCACGCGAATTGCTGCAAGCGCACATCCGCATACTGCAAGCACAACACCGACAGGCCATATCCAGCGCATCCAGGAAAAAGCAATCATAAACATACAAAAGGTATGGCGGCTGGGAAAGGATTTTCCGTGCGTTGATTTAGGGACGAGGGCAGGCTGCCCCGTGACTTCATAGGGGCGCGGGGCATTATAGATGCGCCTAAAGACGCTGACGATGATAAAGCCAAGCGCCGGTACCTCAAGGGAGCGCGCAAGCATATCTGGCGCTAAGAAATACTGCAACACCAGAAGCAACGGATAGGCGATATACCCAACGATGGTGAGTATGCGACAGACCCGCGCCAGGCAAGCTACGGCGCGGGGATGATCCTCAAGGTAACTTCGGGTTAAAGCC
>CAYPKC010000163.1:0-3612 GCA_964411215.1 uncultured Eggerthellaceae bacterium
AATCGAGAGATCTTCTTACATGAACTGATATCAAATGCTTCTGACGCTGTTGATAAGCTCTATTTCAAGAGCCTGGTTGAAAGCGATGTGCAGATCAACCGATCGGACCTCGCTATTACCGTTGGCTATGACAAAGATGCCCGCACGGTCACCATATCCGATAACGGCATTGGCATGACCAAAGACGAGCTCGATAAGAATCTTGGCACCATTGCACATTCTGATTCCTTCGAATTCAAACAGGGCATGGCAGAGGCCGAAGCGGAAAACGATAAAGAACAGGCAGAAGGCCTCGCCGACAAAACGATGCAAGATGTTGCTGATGTCGATGTGATCGGCCAGTTCGGCGTTGGCTTCTATTCGTCATTCATGGTGGGCAAGAAGGTTCGCGTCGTCTCTCGCGCGTATGGCTCAGACGAGGCATGGGCATGGGAGTCAAATGGCATCGACGGCTATGAGATCAAGCCGGCAGAGCGCACAGACCACGGTACCGACGTCATTGTGTATCTCAAAGATAACGAAGGCGACGAATACTACGACACCTACGCTTCAGAGCACGGGCTCAAGAGCCTTATCAAGCGCTATAGCAACTACGTGCGCTATCCAATCCAGATGGAAGTCGAGAAAACGCGCGAGCTTGAAAAGCCGGCAGATGCGCCAGAAGATGCAGCTCCCGAGTTCGAATCGTACACCGAGCTGGAGACCATCAACTCCATGATTCCTATTTGGAAGCGCAAGAGATCCGAAGTCAGCGACGAGGAGTATAACGAGTTCTACAAGACAGACTTCCACGATTTCGAAGATCCGCTGCGTACGGTGTCATTGCATGCCGAAGGCACGCTGACCTATGACGCGCTCATGTTTATCCCTGGCCGCGCCCCGTATGACATGTGGTCGAAGGATTATAAGAAGGGACTTGCCCTCTATAGTTCCGGCGTGCTCATCATGGAAAAGTGCGAAGATCTGGTGCCGGATTATTTCAACTTCGTGCGCGGTGTTGTCGATTCAGCCGACCTTACGCTCAACATCTCGCGTGAGACGCTCCAGCATAATTCGCAGCTACGTGCTATCGCGCGCCGCCTTGAGAAGAAAATCAAATCCGAACTTGCGAGCATGCGCGATGACGACCGCGAGACCTACGAGAAGTTCTTCAAAGAATTCGGCCGCACCATGAAGTATGGCGTGTATTCAACCTACGGCATGGCAAAAGATGTGTTAGCCGACCTTCTGCTGTTCTATTCGGCGAAGCAGAAAAAGATGATCACGCTTGACGAGTACATCAAAGACGCGCCGGCAGAAGCAGAGTCAATCTATTTTGCTGCGGGCGACTCCATTTCGCGCTTGGCGCAGATGCCCATTGTCACGACCGTCTTGCAAAAAGGATATGACGTTTTGCTGTGCGATGAGAACGTCGACGAGTTCTGCATGATGGCACTCCAGTCGTATAGCTCTGATGCGACCGTGGAATTCGACGATGACGGCAACGAAGTTCACAAGGACTATTTCATCAAAAATGTCGGCGGCGAAGACCTTGGCCTCACGACGGAAGAAGAGAAGAAAAAGGCTGAGCAAGAGACCGAAGACAATGCCGGCCTTTTCGAAATGATGCGCACCTCACTCGGCGACAAAGTTGAAAAAGTGGTTGTTTCCACCCGCTTGACTGATGCACCGGTCGTGCTTACGACAGAAGGCGCTGTCTCACTTCAGATGGCACATCTGTTCAAGCAGCAGCCTGGTGGCGATGAAGAGACGCCCGATGTGCACATCGTGCTAGAGGTAAATATCAACCACCCGGTGTTTGAGACCTTGAAAGGCGCCTTTGAGGCAAAGGACGAAGAGAAGGTCGCGACTTTTACGAAGATCCTCTACGATCAGGCGCTCTTGGTCGAAGGCCTCCCGATTGATAATCCGCTTGAATTCGCCCAAGCAATCACAGGATTGATGAAATAGGCTAAGGCGCAATCTCCTCCCATGGAAGCCTTCTGGGGAAGCATCCTTCCTCGGAAGGCTTCGTTTATTCTGTGTCGATCGCATCCCGCGGATCGTATAAAGCATTAGGGGGAACGCGAACCTCATCCATGCCCAGTTCGGCAAGCTTTTCTGCGGTGCGGCGCGCCCACGGCTTGCCGCTTTGACCATGGCAATACGCAAGCGCTTGGATGAGCGTGATGTTGTGCATAAGGTCAGCCATCGTATCGACATCGGGCACAGGCGGAAGATAGCGCGCACAAAGTCCGCGCTCGGCCGCTTTTTCGATATAGGCACTCAAGACGACTTTGCCTTGTTGGTTATAAAAGACGCCCGTATGACCAAAAGGCGTTGCGCGCGTCCAACCAATAATGCTGACGCCCATTTCCTGGTCGGGCGCAAGAACAATGCCTTCAGTATGGTTATCTAAAAGATCATGCAGCTGGTTAAAGCCATTCGTGATATCAAAGGGAGTAAGGGCGGGCATATCTGCCCCCATCGATAAGATGCAATCGGCTCCCATCTTCCAGACCTGCTCGAATGCATCGTTGTAGTGTTCGTCGAAGTTCGCCCCGGTATCAGCAATGAAGACGACAGGATGCGTTAAGCGGCATGCCCCAGTGATAAGAGCTTCCATGCGCGCAACGTTTGCTTCAGGCACACACGAGATCACAAGCGTGTATTTGTCACGCGAGGGTGCTTGTGCTTCAAGCTCGTCGAATGCGCCCATGCATATATCGACAACATCAAGCAGCATGCACGTATAGAGCTCGGCCGCATCTTCGGGGGTCAACAAACCATCTTTCAAAGTACTCAGGCGTGTTTTTACCAGACCCGGCTCCGGCAGTTTTGAAAACAGATGTAGATAATTGTCGCGCGTCTTCGTCATTGCCTCCTTTGATCTTTCATTCTGCGTAAATCCTTTCCCATTATAGGCACTTTCGAGCCGTGCCATGATATACTGCTGTTCGCTTTATCACAATAAAGCACTAATGCAGTAAAGCGGTTTTTCACGTCTGCGCGATGACGCTTCGGTACTGCACTAAACCAATCGGATCCAACGGAGGGTACACATGAAGAAAAAGTTCTTTAAGATTGCAGCCATTGCTGCGACGCTTGCACTCGGTGCCGTGCTTGCGGTGGGCTGCTCATCGGCCTCGGATAAGGAAGCAGAAAGCTCTGCATCCAGCTCGTCGAGCGAGGCAACCAGCGCTGCTGATAGCTTCACCACGCTGATTGTCGGCTTTGACAACACGTTCAAGCCTTACGGCTTTATGGATGAGAACAATGAGCCGACCGGCTTTGACATTGATCTTGCCCGCGAAGTTGCCCAAAGGAATAACTGGGAAGTCCAACTTGAGCCGATCGAGTGGGAAACCAAGGACGCCCTGCTCAACCAAGGTTCTATCAATTGCATTTGGAATGGTTTCACCATTGAAGGCCGTGAAGACGATTACACGTTCACCGAGCCCTACATGCTGAACGAGCTGGTGCTCGTGACCAAAGCTGGCGCTGGCGTCACTTCACTTGAAGACCTTGCTGGCAAAATCGTTATTACCCAGGCAGGCGGCTCCGGCGAGAATCTGCTGAATGGCGATGATTTTGCTGAGACAACCGCTACGTTCAAAGAGCTTGTCACCATTG
>CAYPKC010000164.1:0-3588 GCA_964411215.1 uncultured Eggerthellaceae bacterium
AGGGTATAGTTGCCTGAGGCAATATCTTCAAGCGTCGCAGAAGCAATGCCGGAATCAGGACCGGTCACAATGACAAGCTCGTTCGTAAACATATTGAAGGTGGTTTCCGGATCAACATAGCCCTTCTCTTCTGCATCTTTCATAGTGGAGCTTGATGCCGTGATTAAACCATCGCACGGAGCTCCACCGCCAAGCATCTCTATCAAAGTACCTGATGCCTCGTATTGCGTATCGGCAAACGTGATGCCCGTTTGCTCGGTATAAATCTGCTGTACTTCATTCATGGCGTCCTTGAGTGAATTGGCCGCAAAGAGCTGCAGTTCGACAGAACTTGCCTTTTGCTGACTCGAAGATGTTTCCCCAGTGCTCGAATCTTCTTTAGATGACGAGCATCCCACAAGGACAAGAGCGCATATGAGTGTGCCGAGTAAGACTCCTATGCCTATACGCGAAATCTTGGCTTTCATGCTAGTTCCTTCCTATTATCTTTTGTAAGATTATTCTGTTATTAGAATAATCTTACTGTGAATCATATCACAACTCTTTCAACATGGATTCAATTAATGGGCTTCAGCCCAATTTGCTCCATACGATATGTCAACGGATAAAGGAACAGAAAGCGAAACGATGCCTTCCATGGCCTCTTTCACAAGAGCGGATACCGATTCAATCTCTATTTTCGGCACGGAAAAATCAAGTTCGTCATGTACTTGAAGCAAGAGCTGCGAGGCAAAATTGCCTTCATTGAGCTTTTTCTGAACGTCAATCATGGCAAGCTTGATGATATCTGCCGCAGTCCCTTGCATAGGATGGTTCATCGCCGTTCGCTCGCCTACCCCATATACTTGCTTATTCTTTGATCTGAGCTCCGGGATATGGCGTTTTCTTCCATATATTGTCTCGGCAAAACCTGCTTCCTTTGCTCCTTCGACAATGCTATCTAAAAACTCGCGTACCTTCGGATAGGCAGCAAAGTACATGTCAATCATCTCTTGGGCTTCTTTTCGGGGAATATCAAGTGTTTGCGACAGACCAAATGCTTGCTGACCATAGACAATACCGAAGTTGACTGCTTTAGCGCGGCTTCTGAGTTCTGGTGTTATATCTGTTACATCTTTCCCAAACACACGCGCTGCCGTTTGCGCATGGAAGTCAGTCCCTGAATTAAACGCTTCAATCAAATGAGGATCTTGTGAAAGATGGGCTAAAAGGCGCAACTCAATCTGCGAATAATCGGCGGAAAGAAAAACATCGCCCGCTTCAAGCGGAACGAAGCAAGTTCTAATCTGACGTCCAAAATCTGAGCGGACGGGTATGTTTTGAAGATTAGGATCAGACGATGACAAACGTCCCGTTGCTGTCACCGTTTCATGAAAGACGGTATGCAGACGCTTGTCGCCGCCGCGAGAGTTGGGCAACGAATCAATATAGGTGCCTTTAATTTTCGATATCTCGCGATATTCAATGACGAGATGGGCAATCTCATGCGTTTTCGAGAGCTCTTTCAACACAGATGCATCTGTTGAATAGCCACGTTGGTTCTTCTTAATGGGAACAATCCCCATCACTTCGAAAAGGATATGCGCAAGTTGCTTTGGCGAATCGATATTGAATTCTTCACCTGCAATCTCGTAGATACGCGATGCAAGCCCGCTCAATTTTTGTTTCGCTTCCTCTCCAATGTCTTTCAGATGTTCGATGTCGAGAGGAAGTCCTATGCGTTCCATTTGGACAAGGACGGGCACAAGGGGCATGTCAATGGTGTTGTAGACGGTCTCTGACTTGTCATATGAAAGCGCCTCTTCAAGCTTGTCCGCCAGTATGCGGCAAAGAGTGGCATGAAGAGCCAATACTTCGCCATGAGATTCATAGTCCGGTAGCGAAGAGTCCAGATACGCCTCAGCCAACGTCTCATAGGTATATGAGCTCACTGTTGATTGCAAGGCATATGCTGCAAGTGAAATATCGAAAATTTGTGCTGCATACAGCTCATCGCGCGAGATTTCTGCTTTCATGGATGAATCGGGCGGATACACCAACTGCAGTGTTTCTTTTGCGTCAAGGGACGTAAGTGTTCCGTTTTGAAGGCAGAAGATAAGCGCTTCTTTTGCATCCTGGTCAGATAGCAGAATGTTTCCGGCAGACGTGGTAAAGCACATGTCCAACTGCATGCCGAAAATCGTATCCTGGTTGCTCTTTTCAAACGCACATCCAATGCGCTCCCCGCGTGAACAGGCATCACTCACATGACTTTTCCACTCTTCCGGATCTAAAAAGGCACCCAGCGTCAGGGAAAGTTTTTGAGAGGTGGGCGTAGCACCGCTCAATTTCAATACCCGAGTCAGCGGACTTACAAGCGAATACTTGCCAAACGCATCAGAGACATGCTCTGGATTAAAGTCGGGGAAAGACAGTCCCTCTAAATCGCACTCGAAATCAAGGTCAGTCACAATCGTTGCAATCTGGCGGCTTAAGAAGGCAAGGTCTTTATTCTCTTCAAGCTTTTCTTTTTGCTTGCCCTTGAATTCATCGATATGGTCATAGACCCCTTCGATATCATTGTATTTCTGAAGCATGCTTGTTGCCGTCTTCGGACCGATACCGGGAACTCCGGGGATATTGTCTGACGCATCCCCCATCAGTCCCAAATAGTCCCTGAATTGCGACGGAGTCACGCCATACTTTTCCATCACAGCAGAAGGATCTAAGACCTCGACATCGCTGATACCTTTTTTTGTATGCACGATGCACGTAAGATCAGTGACGAGCTGGCAGGCATCTTTATCCCCTGTCACGAGCAACGTCTGATACCCCAGCTTCTCGTTTCTAGCCGCTATAGTTCCTAAAATATCGTCACCTTCCCACCCGGGGTAGACGATCACAGGAACGTTCATGCTCTCAAGCAGCTCTTCAATGACCGGGAATTGTACACGGAGCTCTTCGTCCATATGCGGTCGCTGTGCTTTATATTGGGGCAATTCCGCCAATCTATGTTCGGGCTTGCCTTTATCAAAGGCGCACACCACTGCATCGGGGTTCGTTGATTCAATAAGCTTGCAAAACATTTGCAGAAACCCAAAGATCGCATTGGTGGGCGTGCCGTCTTTTGCCACCATGGGAGTATGGATAGCATGATAGGCTCTATGCATCAATGAATTGCCATCAATGACAGCGATCTTTTTAGCCATAGATAACTCCGCTTCTCGCTACATATTCCACAGGTAACCAACGCCGCGCACGGTCTCAAGCCTCTGTGCGAGCTCAGGTCCAAGCTTCGCACGAACGCGCCGTACATGAACGTCTACGGTTCGAGATCCTCCGTAATAGTCGAAACCCCAAACGCGCCTGAGGAGCGTATCACGCGAATAGGTGCGTCCTGGATGCGTGGCGAGAAATGAAAGCAGTGCGTATTCCAAATAGGTAAGATCAAGCGGCTCGCCATTAACCTTTACTTGATAGGTTGCAAGGTTAATCGTCATGTTGTCGATGGAGATGTAATCGCTTGAAGATGATTCATTTCCTGGCCAAAGCATGAGGCGAATGCGGGCAGAACACTCTTCTAAGGTCGCGCCATACACAATGAAATCC
>CAYPKC010000165.1:0-3556 GCA_964411215.1 uncultured Eggerthellaceae bacterium
ATGACCGCTTTAGTAATAGTGTCGCCAACCTGCTTTTCTGCGTCTGCCTTCAGCTTCTGCAGAACCATTGCTGAAATTTCCTCAGGCGTGTAGGTCTTGCCGTCGATATCGATAACGGCACGTCCGTCTTTGCCCTTCTCGATCTTATAGGAAACGGTCTTCTGCTCTTCCGGCGTCTCGTCGTAAGAACGACCAATGAAACGCTTGACGGAAGAAACCGTGTTCTCCGGGTTGGTAACAGCCTGGTTCTTTGCTGCTTTACCGACAACGCGCTCGCCATCTTTACGGAAGCCTTCAACGGACGGCGTAGTACGGTCGCCTTCGGCATTCACAAGTATTTCAGGTTCGGAACCTTCCATCACTGCCATTGCCGAGTTGGTGGTTCCCAAGTCGATTCCAAGAATCTTAGCCATTTTTACTGCCTCGCTTTCGCTTTCTTAATCTTGAAAATTGCTTCTCATATCATGTGTGACTGCATAATATAATCTAAGTGTCTATCTGTCAAGTTTTATTATAAAGTTTTTATACATTTATATAATGCTTGCACACTTGCTCTATTTAAGAAGGTTTTGAGACGGTTTGGCGTGCGAATCGATTCTTGTTGCGTCTCTTGGAACAATTCGTAACAGATACGTAATCCTATATCCATAGAGTTATGTATAAACTCAATAGGTGACGCAATGTGTGCACCTTGTGAAAAGAACGCTCAAAGCGAACGCAGAACGTAGAGTTTTTGCGATGGAAGACCGCCTTGAAAGCATCATATTTTCATTACGATATAATATTGATCGAATATCAGCCAAAAGCAGGAGTGTGAATATAAGACTTTTATCGACAACAACGAACGCGTTTAAACGATGTGCGTCTTTCTTATTAATAGCGTCTCTGAGCATTGCCCTTGCCGTGATGTTTCCCCTTCCCCAAGCTTATGCAGACAACGATTCGTCTATGACAGCTCTTGAGTTGCAAGAAGAGCTGAAGAGAACGGAAGACGAATACAATCAAGCGCAAGCGGAGGCGGATAAGGCAGCAAAGCTTGTTGAAGAGCAAGAGCAACAGGTTAAAGAAATCCAGGCTCTTATCCCTGATCAGAAAGAGCGTTCAGCAAAAGCAACACGCGAGCTTTATAAAATGCATCAGCAATCAGTCTCGCTCGTTACCATGCTTTTAAGTTCGGACAGCTTCAATGAATTCGTCAACGGGATGGAATATGTTACCCGCATCAACGATTCGAACTATGCTGAGATAACGCGCCTGAACAACTTGCAAAACGAACTTTCCGCAAAAACGGAAGAGTTGAAGAAATCCAAGGAAGAAGCCGACGCACATGTCAAGGAATCCAAGCGCGCTTTAGATGCTGCAAAGGCAGCGAAGGCCGAATCTGACCGCCGTGAAGAAGAGAACAAGCGTATAGCAGAAGAAGCTGCTAAAAAGGCGAAGGAGCTTGAGCAGTCAACGTATGACAATACGCAAGGTACGGCCTCAAGCGGCTCTTCAAGCAATGCCGGAAGCAGTAATAACGGCAATAGCGGAAACGCTAGCGGAGGCGGAAACGGCAGTGGCGCTGGTTCTGGAAATGCAGGCACTGGATCTGCGTCTGGCAGTAGTGCGGAAGAAGCCTTTATCGCCAAATGGGCCCCGCGCATCAATGCGTTTATGGCAGGCTCCCCTATGGCGGGTACTGGACGTACCTTCGCGAAAGCCGCTTACAAATACAATGTCGATCCTCGCGTTTCACCCGCTATCTCGTTGAACGAGAGTGGTCGTGGTGCGCAATGCTTCCGCCCCTATAACGCCTGGGGATGGATGACGAAGGCAACGTGGAGCTCATGGGATGAAGCCATCGATGCCCATATCCGCGGCTTCTCAAAAGGCTATGGCTATACACTTACATTAGAGGGCGCTTATAAATACTGGGCTCCTCAAGCCGCCGTTCAGTCTTATAACAACGTCATGAAATACATGAGCTGGATTTAATCGCTATTCGTTCTTTTCGCACACCCTTTTAACAAACGATCAAAAGTGGGACATTAAGCTACGTCCCCGTTGTCCCACTTTTCGGCAAAATGGGACATTAAGCTACGTCCCCGTTGTCCCGATCTGCTGGGGCATAAAAAAGCGCGCTCTGAGTGGCGCGCTTTACTTTATATAGAGATGCAATCGTAGAGTATTGCTGGGTAGAATAACGGGGACGTAGCCTGTTGTCCCTATTTGCCGTCTCGCGAACAACGCGGACAACGGGGACGTAGCTTATTGTCCCGAACAAACGGAAAGACTCCGTCACGTTCCCTTCTATTAGTCCTCGACGATCTCAGGGATTGCGCCCATGGGGCATTCTTCAACGCAATCGCCGCAAGCAATGCAGGCATCTTCATTGACAACTTCAGCAGTGCCATCTACAACCTCAAGGACTTCCTGAGGGCATGCATCAACGCAGATACCGCAACCGATGCAATCCTCTTCTTGGATGATTGGATGTGACATAGCTTTTCCTCTCTCTTAGAGCTCAATTGCCGCTTTTGTCACGGCTATGGGATAAACCTCTTTGCGAAATGTACCATGATTCACAGCATGTGCAACCAAAAATGCGGATTTTTCTGTAATAGGAGGTGAGCGGAACTAGCAATGTCTAGCAAATGCGAGGAAGCTGTTCGCCAACAAGCATGTCAAGGATGCGGCGACTCCCGAAAGGCGTCTGCAAAAACACTTTCGGACCACGCTCATCGCTTCCCATCGGTTGGACTTCGCCAATGATCGCAGCCTCTTCGCCATAGGTGCTCTCTCGCATTGCCGCAAGAGCACTCTCCGCCTCTTCTGCCGCAACAACGCAGATCATTTTGCCTTCGTTTGCCACCTGCATAACGTCATAGCCAAGCATCTCGCACGCGCCAAGCACCTGCGGCTTTACCGGAATGGCGCTCTCTTCGATAAGGAAATCGACCTGCGATTGCGCGGCAAGTTCATTCAGCGTTGACGCAATGCCTCCGCGTGTAGGATCGCGGAAACAGCGAACGTGCGGCGCCGCTTGCAACACGCGCTGGATGAGATGGTTAAGTGGAGCTGCATCGCTTTGTATATCAGCTTTGAAGTTCAAACCCTGACGGCAACTCATAATAGTCATGCCATGGTCACCAACGGAACCTGTGATGAGTACTTTGTCGCCCGGCTGGCATTTGTCGCCGCCTAGGGCAATTCCCGGCTCCAAAATCCCAATGCCGCTGGTGTTGATGAAAATGCCGTCACCGCTCCCTTTGTTCACGACCTTCGTGTCCCCCGTGACCACTTTGACGCCCGCTTCTTGTGCGCACGCGTTGATTGATTCGCAAATGCGCATCAGATCATCGAGCGGGAAGCCTTCTTCCAAAATGAGCGAGCAGCTGATCCAGGCAGGACGAGCACCGCTGGTCGCAACATCGTTGACGGTGCCGCAGACTGCCAAGCGCCCAATGTCGCCGCCGGGGAAGAAGTGCGGCGTTACGACAAAGGAGTCCGTGGAAAAGGCCAGCCGGGTATGGTCGACAGGGTCAGCGGCGAAGCCGTCGGAGTCGGAAGAGTT
>CAYPKC010000166.1:0-3528 GCA_964411215.1 uncultured Eggerthellaceae bacterium
CCGACGATGGCCATGAAGGCGACCTTGATTTGGGGCATTATGAGCGCTTCATCGATGAAAACCTCACGCGTGATTCCAACTTTACGCAAGGCTCAATCTACAAGACGCTCATCATGCGTGAGCGCCGTGGAGATTTTTTAGGCGGCACGGTTCAGGTGATTCCACATGTCACCGATGCTATTAAAGAACGCTTAGTCAGCATTGCTAAGAGTGCTGAACCCGACATTGTCATCACAGAAATCGGTGGCACGATTGGCGACATCGAAGGGCTTCCGTTTATTGAGGCAGCGCGTCAATTCAAAAAGGAGAGACCCGCAGGAAGTGTCATATTTGTCCATGTCACGCTCGTGCCTTACATCAGCGCGGCGCATGAAGTCAAAACAAAGCCGACACAGCATTCGGTAAAAGAGCTGAGATCCCTTGGCGTGCAACCTGACTACATTGTGTGTCGCAGCGACCACGAAATTTCCGATAGTGTACGTGAAAAGATCGCTCTGTTTTGTGATGTGGAGCCGCAAGAAGTTTTGGCATGTGTTGATGCGAACACCATTTACGAGGTGCCCATATCCCTGTATGAGCAGGGATTTGATGCTATGGTGCTCAATCGCATGGGTCTTGCACCTCATCGGGCTGACCTCAGTAATCTACAAAAGTTCTTAGACGACCTATACCACTCCGAAGATGAAATAGATATTGCCATTGTCGGTAAGTATGTGAGCTTGCCTGATGCCTATCTCAGCGTGACCGAAGCCTTGCATCATGCTGGCGCGTTTCATCGCAAAAAGGTCAAGGTGCATCTCATTGATGGTGAAGAGGTGGCGCCCGACAACGTTTCAGAGATGCTCGGTGGAATGGATGGCATTCTTGTACCGGGCGGATTTGGTATACGCGCGTTCGAAGGTAAGATGGAAGCTTCCCGATTTGCGCGTGAAAACGATATTCCGTATCTTGGCATTTGTTTAGGGCTGCAAGCCGCTGTCTGCGAGTTTGCAAGGAATGTGGCCCATATTGAAGGAGCTACCTCCAGCGAGTTCGAACAAGAGGCCTCTCATGCGGTGATTGATCTGATGCCTGAGCAGAAAGATGTTGTTGATAAGGGCGCAACAATGCGACTTGGATCATATCCGTGCAAGCTCAAAGAAGGCACACGCGCGTTATCTGTGTATGGTGAGCCGCTCATTCATGAAAGGCACCGTCATCGCTATGAGGTCAATAACGACTATCGCTCTTCCCTGGAAGATGCCGGCATGGTGATATCGGGCACCTCGCCTGATGACCGTCTCGTCGAGATGGTCGAATTGCCCGAGCATCGCTTTTTTGTGGCAAGCCAAGCGCATCCAGAATTCAAAAGCCGCCCTCATCGCCCACATCCACTGTTTAGGGAATTCGTTGCTGCCGCGATAGAATACAAGGCATGCAGATAGACGAAGCTATACGTGAATACTTCTACTACCTTCGAGTAGAGCGGGGAGCAGCGGCCAACACCGTCGCAAGCTATGAGCGCGACCTGAAAACGTACCAAGCATTTTTGCAAGACAGAGACATAGATGATCTCCAAGACATCACAAGAGATACCGTCACGTCCTTTGAACAGGCGCTGTCTGCAAAGGGATACTCTGCAACAACCATCAAGCGCCACATGAGCGCAGTCAGAGGCTTCCATAAGTTTGCCGTCAGGGAAGAATACTCGCGCACGTCTCCTGTCGAAGGCCTGACTCTTCCCAAAGCACCCCAGAAGCTTCCGGAAGTTATGTCGGCAGAAGATATTGCTCACATGCTTGATCTCATACCCACCGACACCTATCTCGGCATGCGCGATAAAGCGCTCCTCGAGGTGTTGTATGGGTGCGGCATTCGCGTCAGTGAGGCCTGCGGCCTTGATATGTCGGGGCTGCACTTAGATGAAGGTTTTCTTATTGTCTTCGGTAAAGGATCGAAAGAGCGGCTCGTTCCCATTTCCGGTATGGCTGAAAGCGCACTCCGTGCCTATCTCGAAGGTGCGCAGCAAGCGCTCAGCTTGAAAGCGAAAGAGGTAACAAAGAAGGATAGGGGAGCCGTCTTTTTAAATGCGCGGGGTGGCCGCCTAACCCGCCAGGGCGTCTTCGGTATTGTCAAGGAGTGTGCTCATCGTGCGGGCATACCAGAGATGCATCCCCATACGCTCAGGCATTCTTTTGCAACGCATATGTTGGAAGGGGGTGCCGATCTCCGCGTCATTCAGCAAATACTAGGGCACGCAAACATTGCAACGACGCAAATATATACCCATGTAGACACACAACACATCAGGCAAGAATACTTAGCGGCACATCCACGTGCAAAACGCTCTCATCCATAGAGTTTCCCTTTACATGCCTCTTTTGCGTGTGATAGGATGCTTTGTGCACGATTGAGCGCACTAACAATTTTCGGATTATCGGAAAGCGGACTTGTCCCGCTTTTTTTGTTGTATAGGCCGATTCTTGCATGCGCGCTCATGACGTCTGTTCGAAAGGGATACATGCTTTCAAAAAAGGAACAACAGCTGCTCGACTTGCTTGAGCCGTATGCGCAAACGCATAAGGTCGAGATTATTACGGTTGAGATCATCGGGGCGAAAAAGGCGCCGATTATCCGCGTCTATATTGATGCGGAAGGTGGCGTGTCCTTCCAGGAGCTCTCATCAGCTCAAGCATGGATAGGCGATATGCTCGATGAGATTGACCCGTTCCCCGGCGCTTATACGCTTGAAGTATCATCACCGGGAATTGACAGACCCCTTCGAACGCTCAGTCATTTTGAGCGTGCTATAGGTGAAGAAGTTCGCGTTAAAACGCTTGAGCCCCTCTCTGGCCGCAGCAACTTCAAAGGCACCTTGTGCGCCCTTGAAGGCACCACGCTCCTGATTAGCACTGAGCATGCCGAAGACGATGTGGACTCATCCACAAGCACAAACGAAAGTTTTCGCATACCGATTGAAAGTATCAAGAAGGCCAATGTCATTGGCAAAGTAGAGTTCTAGGAAGAGGAAAAGTTATGGCAGACGAGGATGTATCATTAATCGAAGCTCTTCAAGCACTGGCGCACGAGCGCAAGATAGATGAGTTTTACATTATCGAGCGCCTCGAAGAGTCCCTGGCAAAAAGCTACGAGAGAATCTTAGATCTTGAATATGATGCGCGTGTGACGATCGATCGCCAAACCGGCAAGATCTATGTCTATGAGCTCGTGCCTGTTGGTGAGCCTGATGAAGAAACTGGCGAATACACCGAATTTGAAGAGAGGGACGTAACGCCTGAAGGGGTAAGCCGCATCGCTGCTCAAAACGCTAAGAGCGTTATTGCCTCTATTGTGCGCGATGCCATGCGCAAGACCATCTATGAAGAGTTTTCAGATCGTGTCGGCGACCTCATTACAGGTACCGTGCTTCAAGGAACTCCTGATTTCACCATCATTAAGATCCGTGATGGCGTTGAGGCAGAGCTTCCGCATTATGATCTCAAGCGCTATCCGCAAGAGCGCAATGAGCGTCCGAATAACGAGCATTAC
>CAYPKC010000167.1:0-3496 GCA_964411215.1 uncultured Eggerthellaceae bacterium
TGACTTGCAGGGGTGTCTTCAACTCATGCGATACGTTTGCCGAGAACTCGCGCCGCATGTTCTCCGCGCGCGCCAACTCACGATTCTGATCGAGCAGTTGTCCTTGCTGTATTTCGATGCGCGTGAGCAATGGCAGCATTTCCTCGTAGGTTTCGCTTTCCAAAGGATGAGCCACATCCATCTTGTTAAGCGGCGCAACCATACGACGGGCGAGCAGCCGCGACAATACAATGGAAAGCACCAATGCAATCACAAACGCGATACCGAGGGTCGGCGCGGTGGACTCTATAACGGATAAAAACGAAGCTCGTTGTTCGGAGAGGCGCAAGATGTTGCCGGAAGAGAGCAGTACCGCAGCATAGACCGTATCTTCGCCGAATGTCTTGGAGTACCGGGAAACCGAACTTGTCCCCATCTCACGAGCTGCAATGATTTCGGGTCGATCGGCATGATTCTCGTGTACCTCGCCATTGCTGTCAAAGATGACGTTGCCTTGCGGGTCGACAAGCGTATATCGGATTTCATCACCGAACTGTTCTTCAAGGATACGTGTCTCATCTGTCTTGTCATTGACGTCGAGAAGCAGCGCCGCATTATGGGCGATCGTTTCGAGTTTGCGTTCCTCGTCATTTTCATACGAAAGATAGAAGAATGCAGAGAAGGCACAGGTAAAACAGGTGAGTATCACAACCGTGTACACCACAACCGAGCCGAGCAGCGTGGTGGAAAGGCGCTTTTCGCGGCGGCCCATGGCTTGGTCACAATCTCATGATGTAGCCGACGCCACGGACGGTTTCGATCATAGACGCCGCCTCAGGCGAGACGGCCGCAATTTTCTGGCGCAGGGTCTGCACATGGACATCAACCGTGCGTGTATTCCCAACAAAGTTCCATCCCCACACCTGTTCGAGCAAAACCGCTCGGGTCAATACGTGCCCGCAGTTATCCATAAGCACGCGCAAAAGATCGAACTCTTTGCGTGTGAGGGAAATTGCAGTTTGGCTAACGCATACCGAATACGCTTCGCTATTGAGTATGATCTCGCCGCATATGAGCATATTGTCAACACAAGCGACAAGGGATTCCGCCCGTCGGAGCAGTGCGCGTACGCGCGAGACAAGCTCCAACATTCCAAACGGTTTGGCAAGATAGTCATCGGCTCCCGAATCGAGCCCGTGAACTTTGTCGATCTCGGAGCCTTTGGCGGTGAGCATCATAATCGGAATGCGGCACGTACGCCTATCTTCTCGCAGCTCTGTAAGTATCTCCATACCGTCTTTTCCAGGAAGCATGATATCGAGAAGGATAAGATCAGGGAGGCTCTCTATGCAGGCGTGTTCGAGGTCTTCAGCACATGCGAATCCCTTTACACTGAACCCCGCCTGGGTGAGCGCATAGATCGTGAGGTCACGGATATTATTATCATCCTCTACGTAATAGATCATGTGCCCATTCTACGTCTGAACGGTGCAAAGAGATGGACTGCGTTATGTCAAATTATTGTAAAATTCTTCCGGGTCGCATACTTCTAACCCTGAGCAAAACCGGGCACATCCCATCCCCGTCTTGTACTTCGTGCCAATGATTGCTTACAACCATAGCACCATATTGTGCCAACGGTTGTCTACAACCCTGTCACCGCTTCGCGCCAACAACTGCTTACAACTCTATCACCCGAACCGCCCAGAGACGTAATCGGCAGTTCGGCTGTCCTTCGGGTTTGTGAAGATCTCTTCGGTATTTCCTGCTTCAACCAGCTCTCCGAGCAGGAAGAAAGCTGTTTTGGTGGAGATTCTGATTGCCTGAAGCATATTGTGCGTGACCATGATAACCGTATATTTCATGGCAAGTTCGCCGACCAGCTCTTCGATTTTCGCCGTTGAGATGGGATCAAGCGCGCTCGTCGATTCGTCGAGCAAAAGAACTTCGGGTTGTACGGCGAGTGCACGTGCGATGCAGAGTCGCTGCTGTTGACCGCCGGAGAGGCCAAGTGCACTCTTCTTGAGACGATCTTTCACTTCATCCCAGATAGCCGCATCCCTCAGCGATTGCTCTATTATCGCATCGAGCTCCTCTTTGCCCTTTATGCCATGGGTTCTAGGTCCAAATGCAATATTGTCATATACGCTCATAGGAAACGGATTCGGCTGCTGAAATACCATGCCTACACGCCTGCGCAGGTCATTTACCTCTACATTTCGGTAGATATCCGAGCCGTTAAGCCTTACGGCGCCATCAATTCGACACCCTTCGACAAGATCGTTCATGCGATTGAGCGTTTTAAGCAGTGTTGATTTGCCGCATCCTGAAGGCCCGATGAGCGCTGTCACTTCGTTTTCAGGGAAGCGCAGCGATACGTTCTTCAGAACCTGGAGCCCACTGTAGTATAAATTGAGCCCATCTACTTCCATTTTGGCGGTTTGCTCTGTACCAGATGACAAAGGAGCTTTCATGTCGGTCGTAGTTGATGTGGTTGAACTTGATCCTGTCACCGCGTGTGGGCTGGCTTCGAAAAGAGCAGGTTTCCTTATTTCTGTTGTTTCCATTATTTACATTCCTTTCCGGAGTTTCTTTGCTGCAAAATTTGCTGCAGCATTCAAGATCAAGACCAGGACAAGCAATACCACCGCAGTGGCGTAGGTCTCATTCATATGGAGCCCTTCGCTTGCAAGGACATACATATGAACGGCGAGTGTACGGCATGAATCAAAGATGGCTAAGATGCCATGCCCAGCGAAGTCCGGGATCTGGGCAACCGTGCCTGCCGTGAACAGTAAGGCTGCCACCTCGCCGACACAGCGCCCCAAAGCAAGGAGCACCCCGCCGACGATTCCTGGAAGCGCACTTGGCAGTACACAACGGAATATCGTGCGTACACGCCCCGCACCAAGCGCGAAACCGCCTTGCTTATACGATTCAGGGACGGCGAGAAGGGTCTCTTCGGTTGTGCGCATAACGACAGGAAGTACCATGAGCGCGAGTGTGCAGGCGCCAGAAAGCAGGGAAAGCCCCCATCTGAGCAGCGTGGTGAAGAACAGAAGCCCAAAGAGGCCGAAAATAATCGAGGGAATGCCTTGTAGAGTCTCGGTGGTCATGCGGACCACGTGAACGAAGCGGCTGGACGGTCGTGCGTATTCCACTAGATAGATTGCAGTTGCCACACCGATCGGCACCGCTAGCACCAATGCAAAAAGCGCCATCAAAAGCGTATCCACAAGCGCCGGCATAAGTGAGACATTCTCGGAGGTATATGTCATCTCGAATAGGCTTAGCTTTATATGCGGGATGCCGCTTACAAGGATATAGCTGACGATGCCGACAAGGATAACGGTAGTGAGCAATGTGCCCACATAGACAAGTACGCGCAAAAGCTTCGACGTCATCTTGCCTCACCCCGTTTCTTAATCGCATTGAACAAACAGCTGATAAGCAGAATGAATACGAACAGCACAACACCTGTTGCAATAAGCGCTTCACGGTGAAGATCAGCCGCATA
>CAYPKC010000168.1:0-3491 GCA_964411215.1 uncultured Eggerthellaceae bacterium
TAAACATGATAGATGTAAAAGTACAATAGAACCGAAAATTTCTGATCAATGGTTTGTTTCAATGAAAGAACTTGCAAAACCAGCAATAGAAGCAGTAAAAAAAGGTGATACAAGATTTGTACCACAAAAGTTTGAAAAAACATATTTTAACTGGCTTGAGAATATTCAAGACTGGTGTATATCGCGCCAGCTTTGGTGGGGCCATCGTATTCCCATGTTTTACTGTGACGAGTGCGGATGGCAAGATGCCTCTCTGGAAGATGTTGAGGTCTGCCCAGTCTGCGGAGCACCGGTGCGCCAAGATGAAGATGTGCTAGATACGTGGTTCTCATCGCAGCTGTGGCCTTTTGCAACACAGGGTTGGGGACAATACGGTTGCGATTCAGAAGAGCTTAAGGCGTATTACCCCACGCAGGTTCTATCTACGGCACGCGACATTATGGGGCTTTGGGTTGCGCGCATGGTCATGGCTTCCATGTGGTGTACGGGCGAGATTCCGTTTGAAGATGTCATTATCCATCCAACCGTCATGGGTGCAGATGGAAAGCCTATGAGCAAATCGCGCGGCAACGGAGTCGACCCCTTGAAGCTCATGGAAGACTACGGCGCTGATGGCATGCGTTTTGGCCTGCTTACCCAAGTAACCGGCTCGCAAGCCATGCGCTTTGATGAGCAGAAGATCGAATCGGCGCGCAACTTTGCGAACAAGATTAAAAACGCCGCTCGCTTTGCCATGATGCATCTCGACGGCTTTGAATATGGCCCGCCGCAGATTCGAACGGTTGCTGACCAATGGATATTCTCGCGCCTCGCAAAACTGGTTCGTGCCATTGATGCTGCCTATGATAATTTTGAGTTCGGCGAAATCACTCGTTTGCTCTACACATTTTTCTGGAACGAGTTCTGCGACTGGTATGTTGAGTTTTCGAAGAGCCGCTTAAGCGATGAGCATGATTCGGAAGACAAAGGTGCCTGCCAGCGCAACCTGGTCTACCTTTTGGATGTCGCGCTTCGGTTGCTTCATCCCATCATGCCTTTCATTACGGAGGAGATTTACAAAGAGCTGCCAAAGGGCTCAGAGGCAGCTCCCATGCTGATCTGCGCTCCATGGCCTAATGCAGACGAGCTTGCGCACTACATAAACGAAGATGCTGAGCGCGCGACGGTTTTGGTGTGCGATGTTGTCGGTGCTGTGCGTTCTGCGCGTTCGCGCTATGGCCTCTCACCAAAAGAGGAGCTGAGCGTTGTTGTGCGTGCCGATGACGCATCTGCTGCATTGATTCGCGAGCAAGCATCTCTTATCCAATCCCTTGCAAGGATCTCCGAGCTTTCCGTTGGCAGCGATATGAGCAAACCGAAAGACTCCTGTGCTGGCATTACAGGAGGCTGCGAAGTATATACCGTGCTTACTGGACTGGTTGACTTTGAGGAAGAGAAGAAGCGCTTAGCGAAGGAAATCGCGAAACTTGATGCCGATTATGCGAAGTTCTCCAAAAAGCTTTCCAATCCCGGCTTCTTGTCAAAAGCGGCTCCTGAGGTCATCGAAAAGGACAAGGCAAAACTTGCCACTATTGAAAGCTCGCTTGAACAGCTCAAAAGGCAGCTCGAAGATATTGATTAAAACGCACCAAGATAAGATGAAACTCAAGTTGGGCGAAGGCCTAAAAAGGTCATGTGCAACTTGAGCCCGACTTTTCTGCCTTTGCTATAATAAGTGCGCACTTAAGGAACATTCAAACAGTTTGGGGTTTACGTGAGCGAATTACTCTCGCAATTATGGACACCGCAGATGCAAGCTGCTTTTACCGTTGTAGTCGTGTTGCTTGCAATCTTGTATGTCCTTTCGATCATCTGGGTTGTACGCGACGCTTATCTTCGAGGCACTACCTGGTATATCTGGGCAATCGTCGCACTGGTTCCGATCGTCGGCCTTATCGCATACATTTTGCTCAGGCCTCCGCTCTTGCGCATTGATCGTGATGAGCAAGAACTTGAGATCGCTTTGAAGCAGCGCCAGCTCATGAATTATGGTGAATGTGCGACGTGCGGCTATCCCGTTGATGTGAATTATGTCATCTGCCCGAATTGCCACACGCAACTGAAGAATCTGTGCACCCATTGCGAGCGTGCACTTGAGCCGTCATGGACAATTTGTCCATTTTGCGCGACACCGGTTTCAGGTCACAAGGATTCCGCCCATTCATCCCGTCCAAGGCGTTCGCGACAATCGCTTGATTAAGTACCTTTGAGAAATATGCGGTGATTGATGGCGGCGGCTTGAAGCCGCCGTCTTTATTATCTAGACTTCGACTTTGCAGGTGTTTTGTCTACACCCGGCAGAAAGGAACATTATGGAAATCATCTTACCCGACGGATCGAAAAAAGAGCTTGCCGCGAAAGCGACTGTTGCTGATGTTGCAGCATCTATTGGAGCAGGACTTGCGAAAGCCGCCCTGGCAGGCGTTGTGAACGATGCGCCATGTGATCTCTCCTCGGAGATTCATGAAGGAGACCATGTTGCGATTCTCACGGATAAAAGCGACGGCGCTCTTGAGCTCTTGCGTCACTCGACAGCTCACATCATGGCAGCTGCACTTGTCGATATCTATGGCGATGTGAAATTCGGCGTCGGCCCTGCTATTGAAAACGGCTACTACTACGATATTAAACTTCCTGGTGATGAAGCACTCTCACCAGATGGCTTCGCAAAAATCGAACAGCGTATGAAAGAGATCATAAAGGCAGATGAGCCATTCATACGCAAGGTTGTCTCCAAAGATGAGGCGCTCAAGATTTTTGCAGACCAGCCGTTCAAACTTGAGCTCATTGCCGAGATGGATGATGAGACCACCATTACGACGTACACGATCGGATCCTTTACTGATCTGTGCCGCGGACCGCACCTTCCTTCAACGGGCAAAGTCCCGGCGTATAGCCTGATGAAGGTCGCCGGTGCGTATTGGCGCGGCAATGCTGATGAAGAGATGCTCACGCGTATCTACGGAACTGCCTTCTTTTCCAAGAAGGACATGACTACGTATCTCGACAACCTCGCTGAAGCGGAAAAACGCGACCATCGTAAACTGGGACGCGAGCTTGGCATCTATATGATGGATCAGATGGCAGGCGTTGGTCTTCCGCTCTACCTTCCTAAAGGCGCTCGCATTATCCGCACGCTGCAAGAATGGCTGCGTCGCGATCTGTATGAGCGCGGCTATGAGGAAGTTATCACGCCGCATATCTACAATGCCGATGTTTGGAAGACGTCAGGGCACTATAACTTCTATCGCGAGAACATGTACTTTTTCGAGATCAACGAAGGCGATGACGAGAATCCGCGCATGAGCGAGTATGGCGTCAAGCCTATGAATTGCCCGGGGCATGTCATGCTGTATAGAAACGAGCTGCATTCGTATCGCGACTTGCCGCTGCGCTATTTCGAGTTCGGCACGGTGTACCGTCACGAGATGTCAGGTGTTGTGCACGGTCTT
>CAYPKC010000169.1:0-3456 GCA_964411215.1 uncultured Eggerthellaceae bacterium
CGAGCGCATCCGCGTTGCGCGTGAGTTTGGCGACATTTCAGAGAATTCTGAATACGATGATGCGAAAAATGAGCAAGGCATGATGGAGGCTCGCATCGCCGAAATCAACCACATTCTGTCTGAGGCCACTGTTGTTAAAACCCCAAAGCGTTCTTCAAAAGTCAATGTCGGCTCAACCGTGACCGTCAATATGTCTGGCAAAGAGCGCGTACTCACCATTGTTGGTGGTGCGGAAAGCGATGTGGCTGCTTGCAAAGTTTCAAATGAATCGCCCGTAGGGGCTGCCTTGCTTGGACACAAGAAGGGCGAGACGGTCACTGCGATGGGCCCGACCGGCCGAGAGATTGTTCTGGAAATTCTGAAAATCGAGCACTAAGGCCGCGTCATGGATATATCCATTGCACGAGACAAGATTATAGATGCGCTCAATCAAGCAAGACGCGAAGTTCCGCTTGTCGGATCTATCACCAATACCGTTACCGTGAATTTTGTCGCCAACGCTCAGCTGAGTGTTGGCGCTTCTGCTGCTATGGTGTATTTGCCTGATGAAGGAACCCAGCTAGCCGAGATGGCAGATGCGTTCTATATCAATGTTGGAACACTTATGCCCATCTATGAGCAAGCGGTGCCAGCGACAGCAAAACGCCTTCATGAACTTGGCAAACCATGGGTGCTTGATCCCGTAGGAATCGGGATAGGCTCTCTGCGCGAAAAGCTTCTTATAGCCGTGAAGGAATATAAGCCATCGATTATCCGCGCCAATGCTTCCGAAACCATTGCACTTGCTGATATGTGGGGGCTTTTGGAAGGGGCAAAGGCCAATGTTCGCGGCGTCGACGCTACCGATCCGGTGTTGGCGGCCCATGATGCTGCACGCGCCTTGGCGCAGTGGACAGGTGGTGCTGTCGCAGTATCAGGCGAGCAGGATGTGGTTGTGAATGAAGAGCAGTCGGTGTTGCTTGAAGGCGGCTCTCATTTCATGGAGAAGATAACGGGATCAGGATGCTCGCTTGGCGGTGTGTGTGCTGCGTATGCTGCCGTTGCCGATCCTTTTACGGCAGCTCTGACGGCCAGTGCCGCCTATGATTGCGCCGGCTTGTCCGCTCAAGCGAAAGCTAACGTTTGTGCACCGGCAAGCTTCCAAGTTGCCTTTTTGGATGAACTCTATACGCAGACACCTGAACAGGTAGCCGATAGTAAAATGTGCGTGCTGTAAGCCCCAGTTACGTACAAGGCGAGCGAGGAAGAAGTGCCTATGAATACCTTGGTTGCAGTTGCTATTGCGCCTTTTGGTGTCGGCGATGAGCTTGCACCAGAAGTTGCAGAAGTGGTGCGCGTCATTCGCGAATCCGGCCTTCCGAACAAAACGTATTCCATGTTTACCGAGATTGAAGGCGACTGGGATGAAGTCATGAAGGTTGTCAAAGATGCCACATTCGTGTTGGCTGAAAAGGGCATACGAACGGAAGTCATCTTAAAAGCTGATATTCGACCTGGTTTTGAAAACACCATGACGTCTAAAGTCGAGAAGGTCGACAGATTGATTGGTTCGAGCGCAACATGCGAATAGGAGATCTTGAGAAGCGTGATGACAGCTTCAAATGATTTGTGATAGACTCATGACAACTCGAAAGGATTGTATGACCACTTCTGCAAAAATGAGCAAAACAGTTTTCTGCCCAAGCACATCGGTGCTTGGTGGCGCTTGGTGGTGGTCTAACTAAATATCGGATCGGGTTATCGAAGCTCAAACCACTTTCATATGCCATTGAGACCCTCGATAACGGGGGTCTTTTTTTGTGCGCGAAAACGGTATGTGCTTAATAGGGGAAGAGTAAAAGAAGAGCCAAGCGAGAAGTTAAACAAGAATCAAATGAGAATGGAAAAGCCAACGAAGAAAGGAAGACCAATGACAACAACGGCGGACATGGAACACACAAGCGAGACTCAAGAAATCCCTTATCGGATTTATTTACGAGAGGATCAAATTCCAAAGCAGTGGTATAACCTGCGTGCCGATATGCCGGAACCGCCGGAGCCTATGCGGCTTCCTAATGGCAAGATAGCGACCTTCGAAGACATCTCTCCTGTCTTTTGCGATGAGTTGGTCAAGCAAGAGCTTGATGATGAGACGGCCTACATCGATATTCCTGAAGGCGTGCAGGAGATGTATAAGGTGTATCGTCCCTCTCCGCTTTGCCGCGCGTACAATCTTGAGCGTGCGCTTAATACTCCTGCCAAGATCTATTACAAATTTGAGGGCAATAATACTTCAGGTTCGCATAAGCTCAATTCTGCACTTGCCCAAGCCTACTATGCAAAAGAGCAAAATCTCGACAAGATCACGACTGAAACAGGCGCCGGGCAATGGGGAACAGCACTTGCAGAAGCGGCGAATCACTATGACGTTGATCTTGACGTGTTTATGGTGAAGTGCTCGTATGAGCAAAAGCCTTTCCGTCGCTCAATCATGAGGACCTTCAATGCCACTATTACGCCTTCGCCGTCTGAAACAACCGAGATCGGTAAAAAGATGTTGGCAGAACATCCTGATTCAACAGGCTCGCTCGGTACAGCGATCTCTGAGGCTGTTGAGCGTGCAATGAATGTGCCAGGCAATAAAGGACGCTATCAGCTTGGCAGCGTTTTGAATCAAGTCGTTTTGCATCAATCGATTATCGGGTTGGAGAGCTATACGGCGTTTGAGGAGATCGGCGAATACCCCGATATTGTTATCGGATGTGCCGGCGGCGGTTCAAACCTCGGTGGGCTGATTGCGCCATTTATGCGCGATAAGCTACGGGGTGATAAGCCCGATACGCGCTTCATTGCGGTTGAGCCAGCAAGCTGTCCGTCTTTGACGCGCGGTCGTTATGCCTATGACTTTGCTGACACTGGTCAGACATGCCCGCTGGTGAAGATGTATACGCTCGGAAATGGTTTTTTGCCATCGCCTGATCATGCTGGCGGTCTTCGTTATCACGGCATGAGTCCTATCGTGTCGAAACTCAAGCATGATGGCTATCTGGAAGCGATTGCAGTTAAGCAGACTGATGTGTTTGAAGCTGCCGAAGAGTTTGCGCGTTTAGAGACCATTCTTCCTGCACCGGAGAGTGCGCATGCGATCTATGCAGCTATGCAGGAAGCGAAGAAGTGTGCGGAAACAGGCGAGGAGAAGATCATTTTGTTTGGTCTGACGGGAACGGGCTATTTTGATATGTATGCCTACGATGCACACAGGAATCACCAAATGGTTGATCATGAGCCGACCGATGAAGAGCTTGAAGCGGGCTTTGCTACCATTCCGCATATCGAAGGCATTCAATAAATGATCAAGTATGGCACGAGTTGATTTCTTCATGACAAGATAATGTGCTATATTATGTGCGCACAAAGTGTGCCAATGGGGCATTAGCTCAGCTGGGAGAGCGCATGGTTCGCAATCATGAGGTCACG
>CAYPKC010000170.1:0-550 GCA_964411215.1 uncultured Eggerthellaceae bacterium
CAGCAGAGAGCAATGCTATGGGTACATCGATTGGAAGTAAGAGCGGATGCGGGACGTAGTAGATGATGGCGTAAGCTACCATAATGATTGACGGCAAGGTGAGCGACAGTATCACAATGCCGAGAAGCGCTCCCACACCAGACGCTATACCTGCATAGACCAAGTATTTCAGTGTGATGCGTGCGCGCGAATATCCAAGTGCTTTAAACGTGCCGATCAGCATGCGCTCTTCTTCTACCATACGCGTCATGGTCGTCAGTGCCACCAGTGCTGCTACTAAGAAGAAAATGAATGGGAATACGGCTGCGATATTATCAACTCTCGTTGCATCTGATTCGAAGCTCACGACACCTTGGTTTTTCGTGCGATCCATAATGAGCCATTCGGATTTTAAGTCTGCAATCTCATCAACATCTGCTTGGGCGTCTGCGAGTTCCTTTTCAGCATCGGCGAATTCTTTATCGGCGCTTTGTCTTCCCTCTTCATATTCCGCATAAGAGCTTTCGTAGGTTGCTTTGCCTTCGGCAAGTTCTCGCCGGCCAGAATCTAT
>CAYPKC010000170.1:560-3438 GCA_964411215.1 uncultured Eggerthellaceae bacterium
CGACTTTGCCGATGATAGTTGCGCTTCGGCTGAAGAGAACTCGCGTTCTGCATAGGCGCGCTTAGCCTCGAGTTCAGCTTTGCCAGCATTGAGTTTCTGCTCAGCATCCGCCCGTTGTGCTTTGGCGCCTTCAAGCGTTTGCTCAAGCATGGCAATCTGTGCTGCATATTGAGCTTTCTTCTGAGGATCTGTCTCTGCATCATAGAGAGCACGAAGCTGATCTAATTGCGCACTTAAGGCGCTGATTTGCTCATCGGCGTTTGCAAGAGCAGCTTCTCCTTGGTCAATCTGTGCTTCGGCAGATTTGATCTCTGCGTCAGCCTTTTGTCTGTTCGCAGCTAGATCTTGTTTGCCTTGTTTATATTCTTTCTCAGCGGAGGATAGCTTTTTCTCGTTTTGTGCAATTTCTGCCCCGCCGTCGTCAAGTTTCCGTTTCGCATTTTGAAGCTCGCTTTCGGCATCGGCGCGCTTCTGCTCATATTCGCTGCGCGCTTCATCGAGCGCATCTTGCGCCTCCCGCTTCAGCGATTCGATACGGCGCGCCTCACATGCAGGCGCAATTGCTTCAATCCGGTCAGCAACTTCATTTATGAGCGCTTGATACTCATCAGAAGAAGCCTGTTCATCTTTTGCGCCTTTAACCGTAATAAAAGCCTCGGTAATGGGATAGTCTGCCACAAAGGCACTTTTACTCACATACATGAATTGCTGGATGACCCCAGAACCTAAAGACGTGACTCCCATTGCTGCAGATGACACATAATACGGAGAGTGCACTAAGCCAACGACGGTGTATTCTTTTTCTTTCAGCGTATCGTCAATACCGGTCGAGCATTCATCAACAACGAGCTTATCTCCGATCGATACCGCTTTGTTCATCACTCGGTCTGCTGACAAAACGCATTCGTCAACAGAGGAGGGAAAGCGCCCTTCTGCAAGCACAAGCTCATTGATCTGATCTTCATCAGGCATATAGACGGTTGTCTCATCCATCACTTTGGATGTACTGCAGGCATACGGAAGCGAATGGACGCGTATGGCATATTGTTCGTCCTTAAGCGTTGCCATGATATCGGTTTCCCACGCGGCTTGAGCACTCTCAACGCCCTCAATAGATGAAAGGTCATCCATATCTTCTTCGGTCAGCCCCAGTGTTGAGACCACGCGGATATCCATTAAATTCGTTTGATCGTAGTATGCATCCGCCACAAGATTCATGTCAGGAGCTGTCATGCGCAGGCCGGCATAGAAGCCGCACCCGAGCGCCACTATGGCCGCTATAGCGATAAAGCGACCGAGCGACCCGCGGATTGAGCGGGCTATCTCCTTATTGAACATGCGATACGTCATATATGTATGGTAACAATCTTTCTTCTTATCACCACCTTCGTCATAAAAGTGCAGCCATAAAGAAAGGCCGACAAAAGCCGGCCTTTACAATGCGTGCTCTGTTCTTACTGGCTAAGAAGCAAAAATCTCGATGGAATCGCCTTCTGCTAATGTCACCATAGCCTTTTTCCACGTACGGGTCAGACCCTTTTGATAACGTACGCGCTTTGGCTTTGGTTTGACATTCAACGTGTTCACATTCTTCACCGTGACGTTAAAGATTTGCTGGATCGCATTTTTGATCTCAATCTTGTTCGCGTCTTTGGCTACTTCGAAGGTATATACATTGTTTTCCATCACATCGTAGGAGTGCTCAGTGATGATGGGGCGAATGATGATGCTCCGTGGATCCTTATTCATTATGCAAGCACCTCCTCAATATAGCCAAGGCAGTTTTCCTGGATAACAAGCTTCTTGTTGTCGATCAGGTCATAGGTGTTGATAGCCGTCACAGGCAAAATCTCAACGGTTGGAATGTTCCTGAAAGACAAGAAAGCGTTGATGTCTTCATCGCCGATAACAAGCGTGATGCGCTGGTTTTCAAGCTCTAAAGCCTTGATGGCAGCGACTGCTTCTTTGGTAGAGGGCTCGCTGAACTCGAAAGGCTTGACGATAATGAGTTCGCCGTCCGCAAGCTTTGCGGAAAGTGCGCTGCGCATAGCAAGCTTTACCTCTTTCGCGTTCACCTTCTGGTTGTATGAGCGGGTGTGCGGTCCGAACACCGTGCCGCCGCCAACCCACTGAGGTGCGCGAATCGTACCTTGACGGGCACGACCCGTTCCCTTTTGACGCCACGGCTTCTTGCCGCCACCACGAACAAAACCGCGCGTCTTCGTGTTTGCTGTTCCTTGGCGCCAGCTTGCTTGCTGCGCTTTCACGGTGCGATGCATTACATGCATATTGGGCTCGATGCCATAGACGGCATCATTCAACTCAGCGGAACCAGCTGATTTGCCCTTCGCATCCTTGATATCAAGTGTTGCCATTTGCAAAGCTCCTTAATTCGCCATGCGAACACGAACCACGCCGTTGATACCGCCGGGGACAGCACCCTTCACGATAATCAGGTTCTGGTCTTGATCGATACGGACGAGATCTAAGTTACGGACAGTTACAGTCTCGCATCCCATATGGCCGGGAAGACGAAGACCTTTGAAGACGCGGGACGGCGTTGCGCACTGGCCAACCGAGCCGGGAGCACGATGGAAGTGTGCACCGTGTCCACCAGGACCTCCGCGGAAGCCATAGCGCTTCATAACGCCGGCAAATCCCTTGCCCTTTGAAGTGCCAGTCACGTCAACTTTGGCAACCTCGGCAAAAGCCTCTACGGTGTGCTCGTCGCCAACGTTGTACTCGGCTGCGTTTTCAACTCGTACCTCGCGAAGGTATTTCTTCGGCTCGACGCCGCGCTTATCAGCCTCACCTTGCATGGGCTTGTTGACCTTCTTCGGATTGATAGCGCCAAAGCCCATTTGAACGGCTTCGTAGC
>CAYPKC010000171.1:0-3427 GCA_964411215.1 uncultured Eggerthellaceae bacterium
CCTGCTATCGGCAAGAAGGTAGGCGATGTGCTCGACTTCGGCGGCCTTTTGGGCAGCGCACCTGTCATGCCGGTCAACCAGCATGCGGGTACCGTCTTTGCTCATCGTGGCGGCTGCATGCCTGCACCGCTGAATTCGCTCAAAAACTAGGGGAGGCGGCACTTCGACAATAGTTACCTGCGATAACGCTGCGCCTCACCGTTATCGGTATATCAGATAACAAAACATCGCAATATCGGATGACTTTTGCTATTGTCGCAGCTCAAGACTAGTGCTTTTATAGTTAACGCAGTTTTCTGCAGAGATCAAAAACACACGATTCAGGAAGATTTATGGCTAAGAACATCCCGTACGATCAAAAGTATTACGACCCCGAAATCGAATGCATGCCGCGGCAGGAACTTGAGGCTATGCAGCTCGAACGTTTGCAGGAAATGGTGCGTTATGCCTATGAGAACACCGTTTATTACAAGCGTTCGTTTGACGAAGCCGGAGTCAAACCGAGTGACATAACCTCGCTCAAAGATATTGAGCGCTTTCCGTTTATTGATAAGAAAACCGAGCGCGACACGCAGCACATTGGCAGTTTTTTCGGAGAGATGTGCAGCGTCCCTGAGGAAGAGGTTGTGTTCATGGCAACATCTTCTGGCTCAACAGGCGTCCCCACGGTAAGTCCTTTTACGCAGGAAGACTTTGACCTGTGGCAAGACACCGAAGCGCGTCTTTTTTGGCAGGCGGGCATGCGCCCCAACGACAGATACGTGCATGGGCTCAACTTCGCGCTGTACGTTGGCGGCCCCGATGTTATCGGTGCGCAGCGCTTAGGCGCACTTGCCATTTGGGTTGGTGCGGTGCCTTCCGATCGCTTGCTCTTTGTGCTCAAGCAGTATCAGCCTACTGTGATCTGGACAAGCCCGTCGTATGCCTGGACGCTCGGTGAGAAGGCAAAGGAAAAGGGATATGATCCCAAAACCGACTTCTCTATCCACACCATCATTGTTGCGGGTGAGCCGGGCGGTTCTATCAAGTCGACGCGCGAGGCGATTGAAGACTTGTGGGGAGCAAAAGTCGTCGACTTCTTTGGACTTTCGGACATTTATGGTGCATGCGCTGCTATGTGCGAGGCAAAAGACGGCCTGCACATTGTCGAGGATCAGATTTTGGTGGAAACGGTCGATCCCAATACAGGCGAAGTGCTTGAGCCTGGGAGTCTCGGAGAGCTTGTCTATACCACGTTGATGAAAAAGGCGCGCCCGATGATTCGTTTTCGCACGGGCGATATCGGATACGTGTCGACTGAGAAGTGCGAATGCGGACGCACGCTTGCACGCATTCACATTACGGGACGCAAAGACGAGATGTTTATCGTTGGCGCGGTTAACGTCTTCCCGACTGATATCGAATACGTTGTGCGCGCAGAGCGCGGACTGACCGGCGAGTATTCTATCCGCGTGTATGATGAGAACTATACGACCCGCTATGAGGTTTCTGTTGAGCGCGCGCAAGGCTCCGATGAGGCCTATGATGATGTGGCGCGGCGTATCGAGTTGGCGCTGAAAACACACACGGGCGTACGTCCTGCACGCGTGTTGGTATATGATGCAGGCAAGCTTGGTACGTCAAGCGAGCACAAGGCATCGCGCTTTGTCGACCAGAGGAAATCGGAGTAGCGCAACAAAGACGCAGAGCGCAGCAGGTACAACAGGTACATAAGAGAGCAACTGCTTTGCCGGCGCTTCAACGAGACCGGGCGCGACGAAAAGCAGAACCAATAAAGAGGGCTTAACGAAAAGAGGCGGACATGCCAAGGACATTTTCAATCTCGGGACAGCATTATTTGTTTGACGTGCAGACATTTGCGCATGTTGTCTTGGCGCAAGGCGGAGACGAATACCACTACGGACTCTATGACAGGTCGACTGAGGGGGTCTTTACCGATGTGCGTGATAGGGTGAGTGACCTTGGCGTGATCATGCAGACCACCGAGAACAAAGAGCAGCTCGATGCGATTATCGACGAGCACGGATTGGTTTTTACGGAGATCACGCGCTCTAAGCCGCGCGTTGCGTTGCCGGCAAGCCATCCTATGGTGAATGCAGAAGAGCTTTCGCCTGAAGATATGGCAGATTACCCGTATGTCTTTTTCGATCAGGGCGAAGATGCGCCGCGCTATATGTTTGAAGAGGCGCTTTCGTTTATTCCGCGCGCAAAGACCATTGCGTGTACCGATCGCGCGTCATTGAGTGAGCTTATTGTGGCGCTGAATGGATATACCATCACAAGCGGCATCTTGGTAGGTATATCGGATGGCTCTCTGCTGAAGACTGTGCCGCTCAAGACAGACGTCGAGCTTATCTTGGGTTATGTGACGCGAAAAGGATCGCAGCTCTCGGAAATGGAGCAGATGTTCATTGAGAAGCTGCCGATCAATCTGAAACGCTACGTCGCGCATCTTTGATCTAACGCCCCTTTAACTTAACGCACCTCTAACCTAGCGCAACATCCAAGATCATCATAATCAAAAAGCCGATCATGACGCTTAAGGTGCCGGCGCTTCCGGAAAGGCCGCGGCGCGGTCCGTCATGTCCAATGTCGGAAAGATGGGCATCGGGCACCAGTTCTTCGACCACAACATACATCATGGCGCCTGCCGAAAAGGCAAGCATCCACGGCATAAACGGGATGATCGCTGCCGCGAAGAAGACGACAGCTATGCCAAAGACGGGTTCTGCAAGGCCGGAAAGCGCGCCATAGGCAAAAGCACGCGCCGGGGTTGCGCCGCTTTGGAGCAGCGGAAGCGATACAGCTGCTCCTTCGGGAACGTTTTGGATGCCTATGCCGATGGCAAGGGCAATCGCTGCGCTCAGTGCTCCCGGATCTCCTGAGAGCCCCGCCATGGCAAACAGAAGACCCACACTCATGCCTTCTGGGATGTTGTGCAGCGTAACCGCAGCGAAAAGCATGGCCGGCCTGCTCCAGTTGCTCGGGCGGCCTTCAGGATCTTTTGCGCCTGGATGCAAATGCGGCAAGATGGCATGCAGGATCATGAGAAAGGCAACGCCGATAACAAAGCCACCGGCAGCGGGCACCCAGCCAACCTGACCAGACTCTTCCGCCTGTTCGATGGCAGGAATGAGAAGCGACCACACACTTGCGGCGATCATGACGCCAGCAGCAAAACCAAGGAAAATGCGCTGCATAACTTCGCTTGCTTTCTTCCGGAAGAAAAAGACGGAAGCGGCACCGATTGCTGTCATGAGGAAGGTAAATCCACATCCGCACGCCGCCATAAGCAGTGCTTGTTGCATTGCACACCTCCTTTGCGGTTTTGCTCTGCAGAATTGACCTGAGCATTCGCGCAGCCAAGTTGTTTGGTATAACTCTAGGTGAACAACAGCGTATAACGTTTGGGTGAAGTTTATTGCAC
>CAYPKC010000172.1:0-3350 GCA_964411215.1 uncultured Eggerthellaceae bacterium
AAGTGCGGCGTTACGACAAAGGAGTCCGTGGAAAAGGCCAGCCGGGTATGGTCGGCGGAGTTGGCAAAGCCGTCAGTGCCTAAGGCGGAGTCAGCGCTGCCGACGGAGTGGCCAGCGAGCTGGGCCGGATCAAGCACAGCGGCATCATTTCCGGCTTCCAGTTCCGGCGAACCGTACGTGTGGATAAAAACATCGTCAATAATGCGCTTCATCATGGAGCCGCCGCTACCATGGCCAAGCATTACGTGGGTATCGTGTGCCATATCGCCTACCCTTCAACGGTTGCGAGCACAAGCTTGCCGTTCTTCACGCCTTTGGTGCCCAAAATCATGTTCGCGATCCGCTGCACCATTTCGGTCTCACCGCGCAGTACGATCACTTCCAAGCACACATGCTCATCCACATGGACGTGAAGAGTCGAAACGACGAAATCGTAATAGTCGTGCTGAATCATATGCAGCTTGCTCTGCAGATCGCTTGAATGATGGTCGTACACAATCGTGAGCGTGCCCATCACAATCATGCCCGGAAGGGCGGAATGCGATTCAACCAGCGCCTCTCGCACAAGATCGCGAATAACTTCACTGCGGTTTTTTGCTAAGCCACGCTGCGCCACCAGCTGATCGAAATCCATGAGCAGGCTCTCGGGCATGGCGACCGAGAAGCGCATTAAGTCATCAGGATGCATTGGCTATACCAAATTGACCGTAACGGAACTCGCGTTTTCTGCATCGTCTTCGATGGCATCTTTTGCCTCATCAAGCTTGGCGCGCACATCGTCTAAGAGCGCCTGCGCTTCATGCAGCTTTTCCGAAACAGTCGCAAAACCAGCGTCTTCAGCGGTATGCGCTAGATTGTGCGCCCATCTGCGCTCCAGCTTGCAATGGTCATCAATCTGCTCAATCATGAGTTCGAGCTGGCCGGTATTTACACCGTTCGTGCACATATGTGCTCCTCTCGTTTGCCTATAATAAGGGCTATACGTCACCGCCATATTCGCAAAGCTACCAGGACGGTGTGATTATTTCTGATAATAGTAACATTTATGAGTTCAACGCGCTTGGCGTGATCGCACTTTACGGCGAAGCGCTTGAGGCGACGCCGAATTGCACGCTGGGCATTATTAGCTCGGGTGCGCTTTCAGAGGCTGCTCGCAAAGCTTTAACCGCATCGGCCGTGCAGCTGGGATTCGGAAAACAAGCATGCGCGTGGATTCAGACGGAAGGTTGCGGTGAGTCTCCGAGGCTTGGCGCAGAAGATCTCTCTACCATTATTGAAGGGCTTGATCCGGTAGCGCTTGTGGTCACCGATGCGAAAGCGTGCGCCCTTTTAGAAAAAGGCTATTCAACCCCGTTGAAGCTTGATGAGCGAAACCGCCTTTTGTGCCGCACGGTGATCGCGTTTTCTGACTTCGCGTCTCTGCTTGAAAACGAAGATGCCAAGCAGGTTGCCTGGCATCTTCTTAAAGGACTGAAGTAGAAAGCGGGGGTTAAAGGCTGCTGGGTGGCAAGCCGTTGGTGGAAAGCCGAGCGGCTGAAACAGCTTGGTTAAAGCCGCCGAGTTAAAACCGCCGTAAGGGTTAAACGCAAACCACCTGTTCTGCCCAATCAAGAAGCTTGTTCACCTCGTCGGTGTTTTCGGCTTCTGCATAGATACGCACGAGCGGCTCGGTGCCACTGGGGCGCATCATGACCCATGCGTCGCCTTCAAGCAAGAGCTTCACGCCGTCTCGTCTGTCGACCCCAATGACAGCGCGCCCGTGAATGTCGAACGGTTTGACGTTGGGGATAGTCTCATTCTTGAAGACTTCCATCTGATGGTCGGTTACCGTCAGGCCGCGGCGCGCAAACTCAAGGTATCCAAGATCGTCAAGCATCTCTTGCACGAGCGTGCCAAGGTCCTTGCCCGTCTGCGCCATCATTTCCGTGAGCAAGAGCGCCATAAGCAAGCCGTCACGCTCTTTGACGTGACCAGGAAGGCCGATGCCGCCGGACTCTTCGCCGCCAATCATGACGCCGCCCTTTTCCATTTCGCCGTAAATCCACTTGAAACCAACCGGCGTGGAAACAAACTCAAGGCCAAGCTTGCGGCAAAGCCGCTCAAGCAACGCCGAAGCGGTAACCGTCGAGACAACGCGGCCGCTCTCTCCGCGGTCGTGCATATGCTGCGTGACAAGTGTGATGATGCGGTGCGGATTGACGAAATTGCCTTCCGAATCTCCCGCGCCAATTCTGTCGGCGTCGCCGTCGTTGATAAAGAGCGCGTCTGCCTTGACCTCTGCCGCCTTGGCAAGACCGCGGTCGACCCATGGCGGAATAGGCTCGGGATGCAGCCCGTCAAATGTCGGATCGCATTCGTTGTTGATCTCGGTGACTTCAACACCCATATCGCGCAGGATGTTTGCGAGATAGGTGCGTCCGGCGCCATAGAGCGGGTCGACCACCACGTGCAGGTTTGCTTTGCGGATTGCGTCGGTGTCAACGAGCTTAACCAGCGACTCGAGGTACGGGGTCATAAGGTCAACGACTTCGACCGGCTTTGCCTCAAGCGGCACAATGCCTGCAAGCTCTGCGAGATTCTGGTCGCGCTCCACCGCTTGCTTGATGTCATGGATACTGAGCTTTGCGAGCGCTGCTACGGCAGGATCATCGCTTTCGGGCTCATCGTGGGCTGCCATGACGCTTTCGACCACGTCGGTAAATTCCTTTGGGGAAGCGCCGCCGTCAGCCATGCGCAGCTTCACGCCAAGATACTCTGCAGGGTTGTGCGAACTGGTCAGCATGATGCCGCCTACAGCTTTGTCGTCGTGGCCTACTGACCAGCAAAGCGTTGGCGTTGGGCAATAGTCTTTCGTGAGTTTCACCGTAAAGCCGTGGTCGGCGGCAACTTGCGCGGCAAGCGCGGCGTAGGCGTGGGCGTCTTGCCTGCAGTCGTGTCCAACGTAGAGAACGCTCGGTGACGTTGCATCTGCACCATTTTGAACTGCCTGCTCTTTAAAGGTGCGGGCAGCCGCGTCGACGACCTTCACAAGGTTTGGCACCGTAAAGTCTTCGCCAATGATCGCGCGCCATCCATCTGTCCCAAAATGAATATCCGACATGATGATCCTTTCTATCAAAATGCCTTATGACGTAAGAAGATTACAGACGACATTTCATACGGAAAATTATATCGGAGATAGTGTGCTTGGCTTGCGCGCACGTGAGCTGTCATCATCTTGACGAGCAAAGGGATGACGAGGAAGGCGTGGAGGTTGTGGGTTGGAGTTGGAGGGTTTGAAGTTGGAGGGTTTGAAGTGCTGTGGTTGGAAGCGTTTGGGAGTTGGAGCGCGAAATGAACGAAGTGGTGCC
>CAYPKC010000173.1:0-3339 GCA_964411215.1 uncultured Eggerthellaceae bacterium
TGGAAGTTGCTTTATGTCAATACCATCTGCCTGCGGAAGCGCTGATGCTTGACCTCTAACGCGTGCCGTTGCAAGTGGGGGAATGGCATTTCCTGCGGTGCCGCCTTCGATATCAGCAATACGGCCGTCTTTGGCAACCGGGAAGCTGAGTGTTGCAGAGAAGCCGCCTTTCTCGCCACAGCAGACCGGAAATTCTGCATCCGGCGTGAAGAGGAAAGCAGGTTGGGGGAAATGCTCGTTGTAATAATCAACATCGCCGAGCGAGGTTTCCTCATTCGCCCCGATGATGCAGCGCAAGGTGTAAGGGAGCTTCTCGCCCTTACGTGCAAAGAAATGCGCCAAGTATAACGTCAGCACTAAAGGGCCTTTATCATCAAGCGTGCCGCGCCCGATCAGATAGCCGTCTTTCACTTCCATCTTAAAGGGATCGGTTGTCCAACCGGTTCCGACAGGAACGACATCAACGTGGCAGATCGTTGCAATTTGCTTCTCCGATAAACCGGGAAGGTCGGCAAATCCGATATAGCCATCTGCGTCGGTCGGTTCAAGACCAAGGCGTTTGGCAATCGCGAGCGCCTCATCAAGGGCAGCTTTAGGACCGGCGCCCCACGGGGCACCATCGCTTGCCGTGTCAAGGTCTTCAACAGAATCAATTGCGACAAGAGAGGCAATGTCGTCTAACACCTGAGGCCACACTTCTTCAACGTATGCCTTAGCTTCTGTAATGATGCTTGTTTCCTTGTTTTCTTGAGACATAATGACTTCCTCTCGCGTGTGCACGGCAGACAATGCTGTCGGCGAAAAAATTGCAACTCTCAAGGGTGCTTGCTTCGTATGCATTCTATACTCATACCGTACAGAAAAACGGCTGCTTACGCACAGCGGTCACCAACCGTCACCTTATCGAAAGGAATGTAGATGGGCGGATTTTTTGGGGCAGTTTCAAAGCGGGATGTTGTCTGAGATGTGTTTTTCGGCGTTGACTATCATTCGCACCTTGGCACAAAAAGCGCAGGTCTTGTTTTCTTCGATAATAAAGACGGCTATCAGCGCCAAATCCATTCCATTCAAAACACTCCTTTCCGCACAAGATTTGAAGATGATCTGCCGGATTTCCATGGCACGAGCGGCATTGGCTGTATCAGCGATACCGACCCGCAGCCTTTGCTCATACGCTCGCATCTCGGTACCTTTGCGCTTGCGACCGTGAGCGCCATCAACAATGCCGAAGAGCTGGTTGAGACTTGTTTTGGCGACGGCGGCCGTCAGTTTATGGCGATGAGCTCTGGCAAGGTCAATGACACAGAACTCATTGGCGCTCTCATCAACCAAAAGGATGACTTTATCAGCGGTATTCAGTATGCGCAGAAGATGGTGGAAGGATCCCTTACCCTTCTTATCATGCTGGAAGATGGCAGCATCTTAGCGGCTCGCGATGCGTTGGGGAGACTGCCGGTGCTCATTGGCAAAAACGATGACGGCCATTGCATATCATTCGAGTCGTTTGCCTACCAAAAACTCGGCTATGCCGATGAATACGAACTCGGTCCGGGAGAGATTCTCAAGGTTTCTGCCGATGCGCTCGAATCGCTTGCCCCTCCGGGTGACGAGATGAAGATATGTGCATTTCTGTGGGTCTATTATGGGTATCCGAACTCGAACTACGAGGGAGAAAACGTTGAAGTCATGCGCTACCGCAACGGGCGCATTATGGCCCGCGATGAGATGGCTGCGGGCACCCTTCCCGATGTCGATTATGTGGCAGGCGTTCCCGATTCGGGCGTTCCCCATGCTATTGGCTATTCAAATGAGAGCAGTCATACCTTCGCCCGTCCTTTTATCAAATATACGCCGACCTGGCCTCGTTCATTTATGCCGTCAGACCAGCGTGTACGCGATCGTGTCGCCCGTATGAAACAAGTTCCGGTGCCGGAGCTCATAAAAGACAAGAAGCTTCTTTTCGTCGATGATTCCATTGTGCGCGGCACGCAGCTGCGCGAAACAGTGAATTTCCTCTACGATACCGGCGCCTCTGAGGTTCATATGCGTTCGGCTTGTCCGCCTATCATGCACAGTTGTCCCTACTTGAGCTTTTCGCGAGGCAAATCCGATATGGATCTCATTGCACGACGGGTGATTCAAAAGCTTGAAGGAGATGAAGGGCAACTTCACCTCGATGAATATGCTGATAGTTCAACGGAGCGCGGACAGTGTTTGCTCAAAAGCATTTGCGAGGAAATGGGCTTTGATTCGCTTGGTTACCAATCACTCGATGGCATGCTTGAAGCAATCGGGCTTGATCCAGCATGCGTTTGCACCTATTGCTGGAATGGAAAAGGCTAGAGGTTTGCAACTTAGTTGCGATTAGCAAACAACGTATGTGATAGCTCTCATGAAGCTGTGCGTGCGACTAGCATCATAGTAAGCACGTGAGTGAAGCCATGTGCTATGTACGCGAGTAAGTATTGCCATACAAGCTTTCTAAGTAGAAGGTGCTTTCAATGTCTAAACTGGGTCGGGTAGGAATCATTGCAAATCCTGCTGCACAGAATGGCAATGCTGCAAAAGTGGCTAAGCACGCTGCTGAAAAAATATGCGATACGCTTTCCGGCATTGAATGCAAACTCCATCTTACCGAGCGCCCAAAGCATGCGATCGACATGGCTCGCGAGATGCGCGATCATTTCGATAGCGTGATTGTGATTGGCGGCGACGGCATTGTGCATGAGACGGCAAACGGCCTTATGCTTGTTCCCGAAGACGTTCGTCCGAAAATGGGCGTCATCCCCGTTGGTTCAGGCAATGATTACGCGTTAACCTTGGGCATGTCTGATCATATTAATGAAGCCATTGATCAAATCCTTGCGTGCAAGACCAAGATGATGGACGTTGGTGTCGTTAACGGCACGTATTTCGTTGAGACCTTGTCGTTCGGCCTTGATGCCGCTATTGCAAATGACACGGTAGAACGCAGAAAACGCACCGGTCAAAAAGGCACGATTCTCTATATGCAAAGCGGGATTGACCAGATTCTTCATCATCTGCAATCCAACAAGTACCAAGCAACGTTTTATGGCGTGCCTGATAGAAGTGACAGCGATCCCTTGGTTGAGGCAGGGGAGTCCTACATTTTCGCAGTACAGATTGGCAAGACGTATGGCGGCCACTTTAACGTGTGTCCTAACGCTGATCCGCAAGACGGCTATTTCGATATCTGCTTGGCTCATCCTCCTATGAATCCGTTGAAAGCCGTTTCCATTTTTATGCTTGCAAAATCAGGGCGCCATACCCGCTTTAAAACATTTCAGTTTTTACGTGCCACGTCTCTGAAAGTCGAGT
>CAYPKC010000174.1:0-1398 GCA_964411215.1 uncultured Eggerthellaceae bacterium
ATTGCACCGGGCGAGCCTTTGCCAAATGAGATTACATCCCTTACCGGTTGTCAGCTTAACCACTTGATCGCTGAAGAGACGAATATGCATAACATTCCAGCAGGGCTGGCCGATATAGATGATCTTCCCGCTCGCTTCACCGATGTGATCGACGATACGATAGAGGCAGTTGAGGCAGCTGTAACGACGTTTTTGAATGAGCAAAGGGCATAAGCTTAATGAAAAAACTGGCAGATCTTAATACAAGCATCAGGCTCTCAATTATCAATCCGACCTCAAAATCGAATTCGGTTTATGGGAAAGGCATCTACAATCTTTGCAAAGGCGTTCACGATAAAGGGTCTTTGAATGCTGCCGCTAAGGATATGGGTATGGCGTACAGCAAAGCCTGGCGCATCATAAAAGAAACTGAGCAAGCTTTGGGTTTTCAGCTCCTCAATCGTGACGGTGCTCATGGCAGCAGTCTCACTGATGAAGGTGTTCGTTTACTTGACATCTACGCATCTATCGAGCAAAAACTGCTTGAGGAATCCCTCAAGCTCTACCAAGAACTCGCTCAATAGAGGGGCTCCACCTCCTTCTTCCTGAAATTGCACAAGCGCAGGCGTATTGGTATCTGCATTCGTTTGCTTTGGGTGTGCGCTTACGTTTTGTTCCCATTCTCGGTTGGTGCCGAAGGTATACATACAGTTGAAACACGTATCCATATCAGCGAATACGTTAGCTTTGCATACAGGGCACCTCTTCAGTTCGCCTCGGACATCCAAGATGAATCACGTCTCCTTCCTCTAACCATTCACCATCCTTTGAAAAGCGCTCCGCCACAAGCGAAGCCTCTTTATGTTTGAGCCTGCGCATAGCGCTGACATGCCTATGAACTTCAAGCACGTTTCCCTCTTTCGAGATGAACGCTACATCAAGGGGATAACGCATGCCGAAGGTATGAATGTCTCGACACGGAATCAACAGCCTTGTTATGTCATCAGGGTCACGAAAGAGCATTCCGCGCAGTCTCTCTCGCGCCGTTGTTGCAAGTTCGAGCGATTCCACATCACCGCAAATATTCATCACCCATTTCGATATACGCCTCTTTTTCTTGCATGCTTCATGCGCATTCAGTGGCTTGAATTTGCTCGCGCCTATCCTGAGATCACCCTCTTTACTTAAGTGCGCCCGATATGCAAGACGACGCTTGTTTCTTCTCCTATCGGATCGAGTTCTGCCATAAGCCATCTACACGTTCCTTCCTCTTTGATAGCCGTATATACGTTTTCTTGCCCGCTTTGCTTTGTTGTCCAACCGCGCGTTTCAAGCGCATCTAAGAGTTGTGCTGTTGCCATTTGCGCATTATGGTGAAGCAAAAGATAAATAAGTGATGCATCCTGGTTTGCAAATGCG
>CAYPKC010000174.1:1408-3261 GCA_964411215.1 uncultured Eggerthellaceae bacterium
ATCAGCAATCGTTTTGTCAGTAATTTCTTGTTCAAACCATGCGGGATAATCTTCGTAAGACATCTCCGCATAACCTAAAGCCGCAAGTGCCGCACTGATATCCTTTCCGCCCTTCACCATTTCCCATACGCTTTGTGTATTTGTTGTGCGAGAAGATGCCGCGTTGTTTGCCTGCGCCGTCTTCCAAGCATCAGTTGCAAGCAATGCCGTAAAGAGCACGCCTATCGCCAATACGGCTAATACGGCTTTGACCAGGCGTTTTTGAACTGTACTTTCGTGCCGCATTGTTAGAAGAGCATGCCGGGTTTATAGGGACTTACCGTCATACGTGATGAGTGGGTAAGTTTGGGAAGCGGAATACCAAGGATGTCGCACCTGAGACCAAGCCCAAAGAGCGTTGGGCTGAACTCAAGGGTAGCCGTAAACACGTCATAGCCATTGGCATCTTCGAAAACCTCAACTGAGCTCGAAAGATTGTCGGCGTTACATGCGCTCTCCAGCTGAGCCTGAATCGCAGAAGCAACCTCGCCTGCATCTTGTCCTGAGTCAGGTGAGGAGGCAAAGGTGCACACGGCATTGCGCGATATGCGGTCAAACTGTGCGCAGTCTCCAAAAAACATAAGGGCATTGACCGCTATCACAGCTACCACAATGATGACGGGCAATACGATACAAAGTTCAACCATCATCTGCCCTGATCGGTCTTTCATTTTGCGCGCCATCATTGCCATGAAGATCCCTTCGATCCCGCACCGGCAAATCCCGAAATCGCCGAAGCGCATTGATCGATGATCGTTTCGCTTGATCCGGCAAGCGAAGGCGGCAAGATCAAACTGATAGGGATACGCGCGTCTCCAATAGGAAATTCAATCTCTGCAACCGTGATGTTCTGAGAAGACGGTGCATTAAAAACACCTTCTCCAAGACTATGGACTATGCTTGCAAAAGGATCCGTTGAAGGCGATGACGCAGACAGCGCGCTTGCTTTTATATGCGAAAAGGCAGCTGTAAAGCCATCGGATCCGGCAGAGGCAACATGTCCCGTATTGAGCAGAGCCGGCTTGATTGCTTTGAGGTTGGCTGGCTCAAGACCAGCTGCGTCAAAGGCCGCATCAATAGTTTGCGCTGCCCAATCACCAAGCCCGCTTGCTGTTCCTAACGGCAAAAGGTCAAGGCCGCCAGAGACAGCATCTTTTAAGGATTGCTGCCCGTTTTCATACACAGAAAGCAAGCTCGACCAGCAATCAAGCACCACTCGTGCTGCCCCTGTTGCTATCCCGGCATCGAGCCCATCGAGCAGCGAGGTGATCACATTCGATTCATCATGCGCCGTGTCTTCAACAAGCGTTGAAGCGGAGACTGCGCCTCGTGTACCGAGCTCTCCTGGCGAGACGAATAGGCTTTCAAATCCCGTATCGCTTGCATTAGCCTGCGTGTTCAATACAATCGCGATTGCACCAATGCTGCCGGGAGGTGTTGCATGAATCCGTTGCTTGTCGAGCCCTGCGAACACCTCGCCGAGTGATGCAAGGAGCGGATCTACGCTGTTTTTGACTTCCGCCTTGAGAGGGTCAAGCGTATTTCTTGCATTTTGATATGCTTCAGCAGCTTGCCGAATTTGTTCATAGTGATATTCGAATCCGTTTTGGATATTGGTAGATGCGCTCGCAACATTACCAAGGCTTTCCGGTTCAAAACCGCACACCGTACATCCTCGATAAATCTCAGCTTCAAGTGCTTTGACATTGTCATACAGAACAATGGTACCTGCCGCGGGACAACCTGCGTAGGCATGCATAATGCCATCAGTCCCGTCGGTATCTCCCGAGACGGGAAACTTTGCCTCCGTCCAC
>CAYPKC010000175.1:0-3178 GCA_964411215.1 uncultured Eggerthellaceae bacterium
ATCCGCGCTATTGAGACACAGCAGATCAAGGACAATATTCCTGATTTCGCACCAGGTGATAATGTAAAGGTCCACTATCGCATCACCGAGGGAAACCGTGAGCGTATTCAGGTTTTCCAGGGCGATGTTATCAGCCGCAAAGGCAAGTCGAATAGGGAGACCTTCACCGTTCGTAAGATCAGCTTCTCCGTTGGCGTCGAGCGTACCTTCCCGGTACATTCTCCAAAGATCGAGAAGATCGAAGTGACCCGCCACGGCAAGGTTCGTCGTTCGAAACTGTACTACCTGCGCGACAAGGTTGGCAAAGCAGCCAAGATCAAAGAAGCAGAGCGTCGTTAATGAAAAGCCCTTCGGGGCTTTTTTCTTATCATTTCTCATGAACATTCCAAGCGTTGAAGAAGTCAAAAGGATCGCTGCCGCAGCTGATAGCACAGAGCTTGCCGCACTAGAGCGAGCACTTGAAGGAGATATGCGTAAAGGCGTTTTGCAGGCATTACGGAGCGCGCATGCCAGAATAAATGCTGAAGCGGCAGAACATGCAAGGCTTGAAGGCCTTTATGCTTTTGAACGCGATGTAGCGCAATCCCATGGTGCAAAGATTGTTGTCGGCATCGATGAGGTAGGGCGGGGATGTTTAGCTGGCCCTCTCGTGGTGGGTGCCGTTGTCTTGCCAGAGCATCCTCACATAGAAGAGCTCAACGATTCAAAACAACTAACTGAGCAGAAACGAACTTCACTCGCTCATGAGATAAAGCAGGTTGCGCAGGCGTGGGCAGTGTATTTTTTGGAGCCAGAATATATTGATAACCATGGCATGACGGCTTCGTTGAAAAAGGCTTTTAGCGGTGTGGTTGCGCACATTGAAGAGCAAAACATCACACCCGACATAGTTTTATTGGACGGAAATCCCCTTGGCTTCGATACGCGCGAAGTGAATGTTGTTAAGGGTGACGCTCAATGCGCATCAATCGCAGCCGCCTCAATCGTTGCAAAAGTCGAACGCGATCAGTTTATGATTGCGGCAGAAAAGACATATCCCGGTTATGGATTTGCGCGTCATAAGGGATATGGTACGCATGATCACAGAGAAGCAATAAGGAAACTGGGATTGACTGATTTCCATCGCAAAAGCTTTTGCTCCGAGTTTTTACAAGACACCCTCTTCTAAATCTTCTGAAATGTGCAGAAAGTGTTTCATCATTTTTGAAAGCGAACGCGCGCTTCTATACAGGCTGAAATAAGACTCGCACACGGACTGTTTTAATCCACGTTAGATTCATGCAGCAATATGCATGCTTTTTGCTATACACCCGTAAGAAAATGAGCATGGGCGGATCATGGCTTGTACGGAATAAAGCAAAATGATTTGCAGGTAGGCAAGAGGTAAGGGCGGCAAACCCGCATGCAGGGCATATGCCAGGGTGAATGCAGTTGATACACATTTTTGTCAGGTGAGAACTTTAAAGTCTTTCTTGAGTGAAAGGAAGGCTTATGGAGAGTTCGGCCAAGGCGCAGATGTCCAACAACAATGAAAGTACCTACGATTTTGAAAAAGACACTCAAGAGGGTGAGAAGACAAAACGCGGCAAGCGAAATAAGAATCTTGGAAAGCGCGGAGAAGATGCCGCAGCACGATTTCTTTATTCGCGCGGATACCAAATTCTTGAGCGCAATTGGGAATGCTATGCCGGTGAGGCAGACATCATCGCAAAGGATGATAACTGCATCGCCTTCGTCGAAGTAAAGACGCGCCATAATTGCAACAAGGGATTTCCCTCTGATGCCGTGGGAAAAGAGAAGCGCGAAAGGTATGAAAAGATCGCGCTTGCCTATCTTGAAAAGACCGATCAGGCCAACATGGTGGTGCGATTCGATGTCATAAGCATCATTGTGCTCGCACCTGATAAAGCTATGATCCGCCATCATATCAACGCATTTTCGGAGATGTGAGGTGGGTGCTCGATGTTCAGTTATCAGCGCCGCATTATCTGGCGTGAAAGCCATTCCGATAACCGTGGAAGTGGCGCTCACTTCGGGTCTTCCAGGGATTGCGATTGTTGGTATGGTGGACACGGCCATACAGGAGGCACGCGAGAGGGTCAAGGCCGCTCTCAAAGCATCGGGATTTGCAATTCCCCAAGAGAAAATTGTCGTCAATCTGGCACCGGGAGATCTGAAGAAGAGCGGATCGGTTTTCGATCTTCCTATAGCGCTTGGAATATTAGTCGCAAGCGGGCAGCTTCCGAGACAGATCATAGAAAACAGACTCTTTGTAGGCGAACTTTCATTAGAGGGAACCGTGCGGGAAGTAAACGGCATTCTTGCTTATGGGATTCTAGCGTCAAAGCTCAACGTAGAATTCATTTCAGCGACTGCGAGACGCATTCCCATAGAGCGGCTTTGCCAGAAAAAGCTCGATCACGTGAGCTTGGTGCATTCGTCAGATCCCTTTACCGAAATAGGGACGCAAACGGCCTCCATCTGTTCGGAGCACGCGCTTTCAGAGCCGGATTTCAAAGACATTGCCGGCCATGAAGTTGCAAAACGCGCGATGCAGATCGCTGCTGCTGGAAATCACGGGCTTTTGATGGTGGGCTCGCCGGGTTCGGGAAAAACATTATTGGCCTCGTGCATGCCTACCATTCTTCCGCCATTGACAAGACAGCAAAGATTAGAAGCTGCCGTCGTTCATTCAGTAGCGGGATTTGACGTAAGCTCCATACTTCAGGGGAGAAGGCCTTTCAGAAGCCCGCACCATAGTGCCACATCAGCCGGCATGCTCGGCGGAGGCACGCCGATACGTCCAGGTGAAGTCTCGCTTGCTCATTGCGGCGTGCTCTTTTTAGACGAGCTCGCAGAATTTAAAGCGTCTGTGTTGCAAGGTCTTCGCCAACCCATTGAAAGTGGGGAAGTAACGCTTACCAGAGCAACGGGGAGCGTCAAATTGCCTGCCTCTTTTATGATGATTGCTGCCACCAATCCCTGTCCGTGCGGGTATTTTGGCGATGGCTCTCATAAATGCAGCTGTACAGCAGGGCAGATTCGGAAATATCAAGCGAGAATAGGCGGGCCTTTAATAGATCGCTTTGATTTGCAGCTCGAGGTGCAAAGAGTAGCTTCTTCTGAAATCTTTTCTTCAGGCACAGGAACGTCTTCTGCTGATCTGATGCAAGGCGTT
>CAYPKC010000176.1:0-3168 GCA_964411215.1 uncultured Eggerthellaceae bacterium
CTTTACAACGACGCGCGAAGAAGGGCGCGACTACCTGGGTATTCCTGACGATGCGACCGTTTTGCTCATTACGGGAGGAAGCCTTGGTGCTACGCATTTGAATGAAGCCATTATCCCCATGAAAGAGGATTTTCTTTCACGTCCGAACTTGCACGTTGTGCATATTACGGGCAAAAAGGATATCGACATGGTAGAAGAGGCGCTCTCTCTGACTGACGAAGAGCGCACACGTTATCACCTGTTTGGCTTTCAGGACCACATGGCACAGACGCTTGCCGCCTCAGATGCCATTGTCTCGCGCGCAGGCGCTTCTGCCATGGCTGAACTTTCAGCACGCGCGATTCCCGCCATCTTGGTGCCGTATCCTTTTGCCTCAGAAAACCATCAAATGACTAATGCGCAGCCATACGCTGAATGCGGGGGTGCCTACATTATTGAAGACGCGGCGATTGATGAGCCTGAATTCAGGGAAACCGTACTAAGGCTCGTCGATGATGAAGATCTCAGGGAGCAGATGAGAGAAGCTGCCAAGACGTTGGATGCTCCTATTGCTACTGATAAAATGTTAGAGTTGGTGGCTACGTACGCAAAGTAGCTGACGGAGCGCATGACCGTGCTCCCATAAACCATACGTCTGATATACCTATCAGAGAACGAAGGCAGCATTATATGGAACACGTTCATTTTATCGGCATCGGCGGCGTCGGCATGAGCGGCATTGCGAAAGTCGCTCACAGCCAAGGATTGCGCGTCAGCGGATCGGATCTCAAGGCATCACGCTATACCAAACAACTGATTGACCAGGGCATCCCTGTGGCAATTGGGCAGAGCGCCTCCAATATTCCCGAAGGAAATCCTACCATCGTGGTTTCAACTGCGATTCTTGATAACAATCCTGAGCTTGTCGAGGCAAAAAAGCGGGGGCTTCCGATCATCCACCGCGCAGAAATGCTTGCCTATCTTGGACGCGATCTTGAGACGCTTGCGGTTGCCGGCACCCATGGCAAAACAACAACGTCGTCCATGCTTGCGTCCGTGCTTGACGAGATGGGCTATGATCCCACGTTTTTGATCGGCGGCATTGTGCGGAAATATGGGACGAACGCGCGAAGCGGCAACGGTTCCTATTATGTCATCGAGGCAGATGAGTCGGACAAGTCATTTACCCATCTGAACCCCTCTGCGCTCATTGTCACCAATATTGAACCGGATCATCTCGATCACTACGACAACGTCGATGAAATCTATCGCATTTTTGGCCAGTTCATTTCCTCAGTTCCGAGCGGTGGACCGGTCGTTGTGTGCGCCGACGATACAGCGCTGGTGGAGCTGGCTCGAAAATCAGCCGACAACGTTATCACTTACGGTTTTGCAGATGACGCCGATGTTCAGATAGTAGCCTATGAGCAAGTAGGAATCGGCTCGCGCTATCGTATTCAGCTTCCCGACGGCAAAAGTGTTTCGGGAGAAATCACGCAAAACCCAGGCATTCACAATGTGCTGAATGGCGTCTCTGTCATAACGCTGCTCAATGCGCTCGGTATCGACCCTCAAAAAACCGCAGATGCCCTTGCAGGATTTGCTGGTGTCAGAAGGCGCTTTGATATGGTCGGACAAGCCGGCGGCATTACTGTTGTCGATGATTATGCGCATCATCCCACCGAAATCGCTGCAACCATCAAGGCGGCACAGGAGCTCGGCTTCAATCACGTTCATGTAGTATTTCAACCTCATCGTTATTCGCGTGCGCAGTTATTTACCGAAGTTTTGCATGATGAATTTGCCTCTGCCTTCGATAACGCAGACACCATCACCTTCATGGATGTGTTTTCTGCGGGAGAAACACCTATTCCGGGCATCAATGGCAAAACCTTCTTGAACGTGGTCTTAGAGCATGACGGCCATCCGCCTGCCCACTATGTTGCCAAGCGTATTGAAGTGCCCGATGCAATTGCAGAGTGCGCAGAGCCGGGCGATCTTGTTATTACCATGGGTGCAGGCGATGTCACAGAGCTTGGCCCTCATATTCTTGCGGCCATAGAAGAGAAAACAGGAAGCAAGGCATAAATGGCTGCCAAGCATGCAACACCTATGCAGGCGCTTTCGCTTGAAGATGCCTTTGATGGCGATATCGCCATGAACGAACCTATGTCCAAGCACACAACGTATCGCATCGGCGGTCCTGCCCGCTATTATGTGTGCGTCAATTCCATCTCCGCGCTCAAAGACGTGCTCAGCGCATGCGACGGCGAAAGCATCAGCCACGTCGTCGTGGGGAAGGGATCGAATTTACTAGTAGCTGACAAAGGGTATCCGGGTGCCGTGATTACCCTGGGACGAGATTTTTCGAAGCTCACCGCTGATAGCGAAAGCTCCATCATTTCGGCTGGCGCGGGCGTTCTGCTGAAAAGCGTGGTCGAGGAGTCTTTGCGCGCATCACTGACAGGCATGGAATTTGCAGTAGGCACGCCAGGCACTCTTGGTGGTGCTTTGCGCATGAATGCCGGGTCGGCAGATGATTGGATTGGCTCCCGCGTACGCAGTGTGACCACCTATTCTGAAGAGCTCGGCCTTGTCAAGCGCATGGGAAGCGACATGGAATGGGGCTATCGGACTTCGTCGTTTTTGCCTGACGAGGCTATTGTGGAGTGCGAGCTTTTGCTCGCGCCGGGCAATCCCTTCTTCATTCAAGGGAAAATGGAAGCAAACCACACCAAACGCAAACGGACGCAACCGCTTGGACTTCCCAGTTGCGGCAGTGTCTTCAAGAATCCCCCGGGCAAGTCAGCGGCAAAACTGATTGATGAACTTGGCCTGAAAGGCACCATGATCGGGCGTGCGCAAATCTCTGAGAAGCATGCGAATTTCATCGTGAACCTTGGAGGGGCAAAAGCATCTGATGTCGCCAGGTTGATCGATCTTGTTGCTCAGAAAGTTGAAGAGGCCTATGGCATCGGACTCAAGACGGAAGTCAAAACCCTTGGGTTCGGATAGACGCAAAGGCACGACGCGCACGTCTGCTTCTGCTCCATCATCAGGGTCTCTGCAGGGGCGCTCATCGCGGGTCGCCTCACGCAAGAAGTCACCGGGCTTCCTCAACAAAGGCAAGCGGAGTGCTGGCAATGACCAGCGCGCATCCCATGATATTTTCCAAGAATCACGCACGAT
>CAYPKC010000177.1:0-3121 GCA_964411215.1 uncultured Eggerthellaceae bacterium
ATTCCTCACGACGCACAGTTTATTGGCGACGAAACATGGTGTGCCGAAGCGCTTGAGAACATCGTGAAAAATTCAATGGAGCACTGCGATGCTGGCGGAACCATCACGATTCGCGCCGAAGCAGACACCCTTGCCTGTCGCATCTTGGTGAGCGATGACGGGGGCGGCATTCCTGAAGCAGATCTTCCTCATCTGTTTGAGCGCTTTTATCGTGGAAGCACCGCGAAGGACAATGAAGGCTTCGGAGTAGGGCTTGCCCTTGCCCGCGCCCTTGTTGCCGGTCAGGGAGGAACCCTTCGAGCAGCAAATCTGACAGACGAAGAGGGAGCACCCACCGGCGCTCTGTTCACTATCGCATTTCCGAAAACGTGCGTGTAAAAGGCACACCTGACAGCACTTCGTTTGCAAGGAATATCCAATAGTGCTGCGTTTGCAAGAAACGACCGACAGCACCGCATTTAAAACACACTCAACATTACTGTATAAATAACACGCCCGACATTACAAAATAGTAATGTGCGCGTCACAGCGTTGCTAGACAACCTTGCCATACTCATGGTCAAGCTATTGCAGACACAAAGGGGGATACCTATGGAGATTCTCAAGGTCAGCCATCTGACTAAGACGTATGGCAAAGGAGCTCAGGCAACATGCGCGCTTAACGACGTATCGTTTACGATCCCCGAAGGGCAGTTTGTTGCGATTGTCGGCGCGTCGGGCTCGGGCAAATCGACACTCCTTCATCTCATTGGAGGCGTAGATCGCCCGACTTCAGGCACGGTGGAGCTCAATGGCGAAGACATCTACCAGCGCTCCGATGAGCAACTTGCCGTGTTTCGCCGCCGCGAGGTCGGTCTGATATATCAGTTTTATAACCTTGTTCCTATTTTGAACGTCGCTGAAAACATCACGCTGCCAGTCGCCCTCGATGGCCGCGATGTGAACGTTGATCGGTTAGAGCGCCTTCTTGAAACGCTTGGTCTTCAGCAATACGGGAATCGTCTGCCCAATCAGCTCTCTGGAGGACAACAGCAGCGCGTAGCAATCGGACGGGCTCTCATGAACAATCCCTCTATTGTGCTGGCCGATGAGCCAACCGGAAACCTCGATACGAAAAACTCGCGCGAGATTATGGCGCTCCTTGAAGCGGCTAATCGCGAGTTTGGGCAGACGCTCATTGTCATCACGCATGACGAAGATATTGCTCTGTCGGCTGATCGCATCATTGCCATAGAAGATGGCCGTATTATCTCGGATGAGAGGATACGCTGATGAAGGCCATGACAACGTATACTTTCAAGTCGCTTAAGGCTTCAACGGCGCGAACCGTCGTAACGATTGCCGGAGTAGCGCTTGCTGCTGCGTTGCTCGTAGCGGTGCTTTCTGCATATGTCTCTGCAAACGACTGCCTCTTGCGCAACGAAATTGCTGCGAATGGCACGTGGAAGGCGTCCGTTCTTCTTCCCAGTGACGAAACAACGCACAATGAGATTGACGCCGCCGAGAAAGCCGAAGATGTGGGCGCGTTAGCAACAATCCAGGATGTTGGATTCGTTGACGTTGATGATGAGGATCGCTCCAAAGTGGGTCTTTATCTTCCCGTTATCACGGCGTCAGGATCCTACGAAGAAGTCTGTGGCATTAAAGTGAGCGAAGGCCGCTTGCCTCAAAATGACCATGAAATTACCCTTCCTGTTCTGTGGGAAGACGTCCATGCCGCATCAATCGGCGACAGTATCACGCTTGATATCGGGACGCGAAAAGCTATTCGCGCGACAAGCCTTCAAGGAGATGCGGAAGGCGCTGGCGGCAATGGCCAAGCAGCTGAGCCTGAAGGCGCTGACAGCAGCACCGACCAAACAGCAGAGCCTGATGGCGCCGGAAGCGATGCCGACTCAGGTGGTGACGTCGACTCAAGCGGAAACGCCGACCCAGATACAGAAGCTGACTCTCACGACATGAGCGCTTCAACCATTACGGAGGGATCGAGCCTTGATTCAACCATAGGGATCCTCGATTCCGCTAATGACGGAGGCGAATTCGACGAAATGATCGTTGACGCCGTCCCGCACACGTATACGGTCGTCGGCTTTACGAAAACATACAACTGGAGTCTCATGACCGGTGCGGGACCAGCTGCTCTCACCGTCAATGAGAAAGCAAACGGAAGCATACAAGCTTATGTGGACCTGACGGGCGTATCAACGCTTTCTCAGCTTCGCGAAAGGATGGAGCAGCTTTTCCCCGATGCCGACACTACCCTTCATATGAATTTGTTGCGATACATGGGCATAGCCGATCAAGGTTCTATTTGGCAAACCCTCTTCTTCCTTATTGTCATTCTCGCCGTCATTATTATGGCTGCATGCGTCTCGCTTATTTACAATGCATTTGCTATTTCGGTTAACGAACGCATGCGGCAGTTCGGGCTTCTTGCTTCTATCGGGGCATCGAAACGGCAGCTGAGACGCGCAGTTCTTTTAGAGGGATTCATCATTGCGATCATTGGTATCCCCTTAGGCATCATTATTGGGCTCGGAGCTTGTGCTGGTATCTTCTCCTGGGCGAGTGCGGCACTGACCGATCTTTTAGGAGCACAACAGATTGAGTTTTATCTGGTCATCTCCTGGCAGACAGTCCTTTTCGCAGTCGCACTCACGGCAATCACGGTATTTGTGAGCGCCTGGATTCCGGCGTTGCGTGCCTCGCACGTCTCTCCCGTAGAAGCATTGCGACAAACTACGACAATCAAGCTCTCCTCATCTGCTCTGCGCCAATCTGAACAACAGCAGAAACCGACGAAGGTGTGGAAGCGCACAGGTATCGCAGCCAAGGTGTTCGGGATTGGCGGTTTGCTTGCGTCGATCAATCATCGCCGCAACGCATCGAAAGGACGTGCTGCATCGATATCCCTTGCACTCGCAATCATTTTGCTCATGACAGCAGGATCGCTTTCAACGCAGCTGGGGACCTTCACGAAAGTTGCCGGCAATCTCTCGCAGTCTGATATCACGATGGAAATTTCAATTTTCCCGCAAAACGAGCAAGCAGCTTTACCAGAGCAGATCAAAGCAGCGTGCGATCGCATCTATGAAAAAGCGAGCAATGTAGAAGAGGTGAC
>CAYPKC010000178.1:0-3045 GCA_964411215.1 uncultured Eggerthellaceae bacterium
GGTATACTCACTTAGCAGGCGAGCACCTTCGGCCTCTCGGTCACTCCTCCGCGCAAGTTTCAATCTTACCCGAGTGTTCTTAAAAGTTCAATGAGCGTTCTTCACACAACACACGTGTTCCGCACGCTCGTATTCTGCTAAAGTCATCCATATGGTTTTTTCGAGTTTGATATTCCTTTTTTGCTTCCTCATCGTGTATTTGGCGATCTATTTCAAGGTATCGCCGCAGCACCGGAATGTCGTACTTTTAATAGCTTCTCTCATCTTTTATGCGTGGAGCGGTCCTCAATTTCTCCTTATTTTGGTCGGAGAATCGCTCGTAAGTTGGTTTTGCGCAAAACAGCTCGCGGAAGCGAGCACGAAAGGCAAGCGCAAATTCTGGCTTATTGCTGACATCGTTGTTCTCATTGCGCTGCTCGCATACTTTAAATACGCCGTGTGGATTTTGGGCAATTTCCAGTTTGTCTTTGGCGTGCCAGAACTCATACCGACCATTGTTCTGCCGATTGGCATTTCGTTCTACACTTTCCAGCTCATAACTTATGTCGCCGATGTGTATAGCGACAAAGTGGCGCCGCAAAAATCGTTTTGGAAGGTTCTTCTCTACGCATCGATGTTCTTCCAATGCATTGCCGGCCCCATTGTGAGATATGACACCGTAGCCGAAGAGATTGACCGACGCAGGATCTCGAAAAACGACGTGTTTATTGGCGTTCGTCGTTTCGCGGTCGGGCTTGCCAAGAAAGCCGTTCTCGCAAACTCCTGCGCGCAGATCGCCGACACTTTGCTGCCCATCGGCACCGACGGCATAGCCTCACAGGTCACTGCAGGACTTTGGCTCGGCATGCTTTTCTACATGCTGCAAATCTATTTCGACTTTTCCGCCTATTCGGATATGGCTATCGGCATGGGACGCATGGCTGGATTCCACTTCCTTGAGAACTTCAACTACCCCTATATCTGTAAATCTATCCAGGATTTCTGGCGCCGTTGGCACATTTCGCTTTCCACTTTCTTCCGCGATTATGTCTACATTCCGCTTGGCGGAAGTCGCTGCTCATCGCTGAAAATCGTCCGCAACATGACTGTCGTATGGTTCTTGACTGGTCTGTGGCACGGCGCAAGCTGGAATTACATTCTGTGGGGCTTGTACTACCTCGTGTTTCTTTTGTTCGAGCGCTTCGTTATTAAGGGAAGGCTACCGAATGTCCTTGGGCACATTTATTCGTTGATCGTCGTTTATTTCGGATGGGTATTGTTTAAGTTTGAGAACTTTGCCGAGCTTGGAACGGTCGTTTCGCATATGTTCGGCTTTGGGGCTGCGGGCGTTATAAGCCTTGAGGTGCAGACGCTTTTCATGCAAAACATTTTCTTGCTGATTTTCTGTCTCATCGCATGTACAAATCTCGGCAAGCATATTCATATGAAGCTGTATGAGCGAGCCAAGAAAAGCCTTGCCATGCTGAAAATCTTCAATCTGACGGAATTCGCAACACCTGTGTTGCTTCTCTTTGTTTCCGTGATCGCCCTGACCGGCGCAAGCTACAATCCGTTTATCTACTTCCAGTTCTGAGGCATTCGACGCTATGACACATGAGAACGCAAAACATACGAATCGCCCCTCTCCTCGCAGAGCTTCTCGGAAATCACCCGATGCGCAATCACGCTTCAAGAAAAAACTCAATCGGGTACGAACATGGACAACAAACACCTTCTTCGGCATCTTGGTTGTTGGCTTTGTTCTCGGCTTGCTCGTCTTTGCAAGACCGACAGCATCTGCCCTTGAGAACAGAAATCTGACGGAGTTTCCGCAGTTCACCTGGGAAACTTTTGTGGACGGCTCCTTCTTTAGCGACCTGTCGCTGTGGTATGCCGACACTTTCCCCTTCCGCGATCAGCTGGTCGGGCTTAATCAAGCGCTTTCATCGCTCTATGGCATAGAGCCCGAAGAAACTATGATCGGCGGCAATGAAGTGGCTGATGAGATTCCTACCGACGCCCCGACAGATGACGGTCTTTCCGTTTCCGATAGAGAGCAAGACGCATCGGATGAGCCGGTTGATGTCCCGAACCAGAGAACGGTTGCCGCAGATATCCAAGGCAATATCATGAACGGCATCTTCATCAAAAATGGAGCAGCCTACAATGTCTACTATTTCAATCAAGCAGCTGTAACGAAATACGCAGCTGCCGTGAGCGAATGCGCTGACAAGCTTGCAGGCAAGGCGAATGTGTATTCGATTTTTGCGCCGCATAATTCGGAAGTCATGCTTTCTAAAGAAGAGCTTTCCAAGCTCAGCGGCTCCGATGAAAGCCAAGCGATCGACTATATCAATAGTCTTTACAGCGACAATGTGAAGCCGATTAAGATTGTTGACGCATTGCGCGAACACAATGACGAGTATCTCTATTTCAGAACTGATCATCATTGGACGCAGCTTGGCGCTTATTACGCTTATCTCGAATACTGCAAAGAAGCTGGGATCGAGCCGGTAGCTTTGGAAGATCGCGAGAAGCTGGAGTTTGCGCCTTATCTTGGTTCGTTCTATCAGCAGCTGAATTCAAACGCACTGAAGCAGAATCCAGATACGGTCGAGGCATATGTACCGATTGGGACGAATGATCTTAAGTATTTGGATGAGAATGGAGTGTGGCAAGAAGGCAAAGTTGTCCGCGATGTGACGGGGTGGAATTCAAGCTCGTACTACAACGCGTTTATTGTGGGCGATCAACAGCTGCTTGAGATTCATAACCCTGAGATTACCGATGGATCGTCTGTGTTGGTAGTGAAGGATTCATTTGCCAATCCGTTTATCACGCTTTTGGTAGACAACTATGAATACGTCTACAGCATTGATTTCCGCTACTACAACGGCAATATTCCAGATTTCGTGCTGCAAAAAGGCATTCAGAATGTCATCTTCTTGCAGAATCCTTCAATCGCAGGCACAAACTCTGCCGCAACAAAACTGCAAAGCCTCATGTAAGTGGGACAACGGGGACGTAGCCTATTGTCCCGATTTGCTAGTTCGGAACTTAGATCGG
>CAYPKC010000179.1:0-3042 GCA_964411215.1 uncultured Eggerthellaceae bacterium
CTGCCGTCAGCGGCGGTGCGCATGCGGCCTTGAATCCAACAGCTGCCCACGCCGGACGCGGAGGCTTCTAAGTGCATGTTCGCCATCACAATGGAGCAATCCTCAATCCACGTATCGGCGATATCGGGGTTGCCTATCACGACAATAGCGGCATCAGCACCCGCAAGCATGGCAGCACCTGTATCTCGGCACTCAGCCAACCTCGCAAGCGTATCCTTATCGCGCACAACAATAAGCTCCCACGGCCTGCGCCTTCTTCCTGATGCAGACAAAAGTCCCGCGCGCACAATACGTTCAAGCAACTCTTGCGGCATAGCTTCTCCCGAATACTGGCGCACGCTCTGTCGAGCCGTCATCGCCGCCAACACATCCACGCCAACTTGAGGCGCAAACTCTGCTTTGTCAGGCAAAATCTCAAGCCAACAACCGTCAGGGTCTTCAATGAAGTACAAGCCCATTTTCTCGTTTTCGTGGCAGATGCAGCCCATCTGCTCATGCAGCGCATGGGCCGCATCGAAATCAGGTACGGTAAATGCGAGGTGAGAATCACGGCCGCCGTTATCATACGGCTCAGTGCGCCCCTCATTCCAGGTGAGTTCAAGTTCAAACCCGCACGCATCATTGCCAATAAATGCGTTGACCCAAGAACCATCCTCAGGACCCATGCGGCGAATCTCAGTCATGCCGAGTGCTTGCTTATAGAAAGCGAGCGACTTGTCCAAATCGAGCACATGCAAACAGCGGTGGATAGCTTTGCCTTCCATAGGATTCTCCTCACAATTGCACGGGTTGCTTTTTGCAAGCCTATCAGAAGAGAGGAAAGGGAGGAAGCGTCATTGCGAATGAAGACGTCATGTTAGAACGGTGAGACAAAAAAGGAGAGTAACCGGGCGCTATGATTACGTATTGTGTTAGGCCAAACGGGTCTTCTTGGTAACGGGGCAGACAATGTCCCCGCCGCGTTTCACAAAATGTACGAGGAAGCCAACGCCGGCAAGAGCCAAAGCAGCGCCGAGTCCCGTGTAGAAAAATGCGACAAACCAAGATGGAACAAGCCCAAACGCGCGCAGGGAAATACCGCCGCCCATCATAATGGCCATGATGATATAGCCTTTGACATCGAAAAACCTAAGAACATGCATGCGGTCTTCCCCGTAGCCGCGAATACGGTCAGCATGCTTGCCAACAAGCTTGCTGAACATAAGGTGGAAGACAAGGAAAACGACAGGAATGCCAACAACGAGAATCCAGGGAGCCGTGGTACCTTCAAGGCAAGCCAGCATTCCCAGCCTGAAGATATTAATGCCTGCGATAAACCACACAGCCGCAGCGATCAGAAGCAGATATTTCGCACGAACTTTGAACATGCCAAACCTCTCATAGGTGTGTATTTCGCCACGCAGATCTCTGAGCAAATGATACTCCTTATGGGCGGTGGAGATAAAGTTGCTATCGGGTATCATAGAGACAGCTTAGCGAAGTCAAAGAGATCCATGAGCAAAGCGAAATAGCGATGTAGCAGAGCTAAAAGAACGACGTAGCAGAACCAAAAGAGCAACTAAGCATAGAAAGCCAAACACGCACCACAAGCAACCGCGAAGGAAGCGCATGAACATCCTGATTGTCGAAGATGATCCGCTCATCGTTAGCACCCTAGACGAGCTTTTGCGCGCCGAAGGCTACGTAACGGCGGCCACCGACAAACAGGACGAGGCAATCCAGCTCATCAACGAGACGCACTTTGATTTGCTGCTCTTAGATGTCACGCTCTCTCAAGGAAACGGGTTTGCCGTTTGTGCCGCCGCGCGGCAAACGCGGCCTGACATGCCAATCATGTTCCTGACCGCTTCCGATGATGAGTACTCTACGGTCGCAGGACTCGACATGGGAGCGGTCGACTATATCGCCAAGCCCTTCCGCGCTCGCGAGTTGCTCTCAAGAATTCGAGCGGCGCTTCGTACACATCAAAAGGACGACGCTGTTATTACCATCGGTTCGCTTGCGCTCAATCCTCAAACGGCGCTTGTCACAAAAGCAGGGCAAGAGATTGTGCTTTCGGCTCTCGAGTATCGCCTTCTGCTCTATTTCTTCCAGCATCAAGGACACCTCGTTACGCGCGAGAATCTTCGCGACGCTATTTGGGATACTTCTGGTGAGTATGTTTCGGACAATGCCATTAATGTTTACATTCGACGCCTGCGCGAGCGGATCGAAAATGACCCCGCGCATCCTGAATATATTGTGACGGTGCGGGGGCTTGGTTATCGGTTTGGCGCAGATAGGTAAGCGGTGAGCAGCTCCTTCACTCGACAGCTCATCATTCTTATCGCGCTCTGCGCTGCGGCAACGGTGGTGCTCTATTTCGCGTGCGGCACCAGCGCGGCGATCGGATGCATTGCCGTTGCCATCATCGCCCTCATCTTTTTCAGTATGGTGTCGCTTCGCCGTCGGGCAGAGATACGTCGGCTGACTAACGAAATTGACGAAGTACTCAATCTCGGGCGTCGCCTTGACTTCTCCGATTGCCGTGAAGGGGACATTGCGGTACTGGCAAACGAACTTGAGAAAATGGTCGCGCGCCTTTCCCGTCTGACTGCTCAGCTCGAACAAGAAAAAGACAGCTTGGCAGATTCACTTGCTGATATTTCCCATCAGATTCGCACGCCGCTGACAGCAGCCGAGCTCATGATTCCGGCCATCGAACAGGCGCATGACGAAGAGCAAAGAAAACGTCTCGTGCGAAATCTTGAGCATGTGCTTGAACGTATTTCTTGGCTTGTATCAGCGCTGCTCAAAATGGCGAAAGTTGACGCAGGAGCGCTTCATATGGAGGCACGTCCCGTATCGGTACAGGCTATGGCACATCGCGCCTGCGCACCTTTAGAAGTCGCGCTCGATTTGAGAAATATTGCGCTTGTCCGAGACATTCCTCAAGGAGCACAGTTTATTGGCGACGAAACATGGTGTGCTGAAGCGCTTGAGAACATCGTGAAAAACTCAATGGAGCACTGCGACGCTGGCGGAACCATTACGATTCGTGCC
>CAYPKC010000180.1:0-3004 GCA_964411215.1 uncultured Eggerthellaceae bacterium
CGCTGAGCTCCAGAACTGCGATCCCCTCCTGTTTCAAGGTGATGGCGACAAGATCCGCATCTGCTGTGCCGCTGATGCGGATGACTTCCCCTGGTTCCATCGAATATGTGAATCCAGGAAGCGCCTCTTGGAGCTTGACGAGCGCTTGCTCGGGCTTGTCCGCTCTCAATCTCAGGCTGTCGCCGCACATGTGGCCGACCTCATCGGCGCTCAGTTCAGCGACCATGGTGCCCTCAGCGATGATCCCATAGTCAGTTGCAATGCGGTCGAGCTGATCTAAGACATGGGAGCTGATGACCACTGTTACACTCTGCTCCTTGTTAAGACGAACAATCAGTGCGCGAAGCTCGCGGGTGCCTTCGGGATCAAGGCCGTTGAAGGGCTCGTCCAAAAGCAGCAGATCAGGAGAGCCGAGCAGCGCCAACCCTACGCCCAGCCTTTGCTTCATACCGAGCGAGAGCTTCTTGACGCGCTTTGAGGCAGCTTCCTTAAGACCGATAATCTCAAGCATCTCCAGGCAACGCTCCTTCGGGTCCACCAGCCCGATAGCGAGCGCCTTGCACATAAGGTTGTCGAGCGTGCTCATATCGGGAAGAACGCCGGGATCCTCGATGAGAGATCCTACCCGTCGCAGAATCTCCTGTTCCTTGGCGGCGCTTTCCTGTCCGAACAGATAGATGCAGCCGGATGTAGGGTGAACCAGATGATCGACCATCTTCATGACTGTTGATTTGCCGGCCCCGTTCTTTCCTACGAATCCATAGACGGAGCCTTTCGGTACATGCATGTTGAAATTGCTGACGACATGCCTGTGCCCATAAGCTTTCGTGAGAGACCTTGTTTCTAACGCTAGCATCTTCCTCCTTCCTTTGGGATTAACGTTACAACCCCAGCTTGAAGAGAAAGGATCAAGATGCCATCGGGAAAGGATAAAGAAAGTCTCAAGAATCTGCTGTATATTGCGGAATCGCAGCTCAACCTCTCTGGGAATGGGAAATGATTCCCGAACGACTGCCTGCTCATGAGGGAGGAACTTCGAGCTTGAAGCCGACGCCCCACACGGTTTGTATGTAGGCATCCGCCCCATAGGGCTTCAGCTTAGAGCGCAAGTTGGAAATATGGGTGGTGATGGTATTGTCGTCCACTGGGGGAGTGTCATTCCATATATGTTCATAGAGCTTTTGCTTTGTGAAAACCCGTTTGGGATATCTTGCAAGCAGTTCTAGAAGTTCGAACTCTGTGCGAGTCAGAGGGATTACCGTATCCTCGATCGCGAGAGTTCTTTGATCGACATTGATATTCAGAATGCCTATTGCAAGCGTTGCAGGTTGGTTCTCGTTATCTGGGTCGTCCTTTATCAATCGGATAGCCAATGAACGCCTCAGCTGCGCTTGGATGCGGGCGGAAAGCTCATCAAGATCGAATGGCTTGGTGAGGTAGTCGTCGGCTCCAAGACCCAAGATATCAACTTTGTCCCTTGTCTCTGTTCGCGCAGACACAACGACGATAGGCACAAGAGCATCGCGGTTCCGTATGAGTTCTATCACCTGCTCGCCAGCCATTCCCGGCAACATGAGGTCGGTGACAACGAGGTCGAAATCCTCTGAATCAAGCGCCCTGTTCGCCTCAGTCCCAGAAAAAGTCGGCTCCGGGACTACTCCTAAACGAGAAAGCTGGCGACAGATCACATCATTAATGGCCGAATCGTCTTCTACGACCAACACTCTGGGAGTTCTCTGTTGCGGATCTTTCGTTAAATACATTCTGATGCTTTCTATGGCGATACATTCTAGGGTTCGTATCTATCGACGGCGTCTTCCGATACTTATGCAGACCCCTTCGATAATCTCCAATTTTACAATACCGTGTTCTGACGTTTGCGGGGGCTACGCTCTTTGCATCGATTGGGCTTTCTTATGGAGATAAAAAGCATGTGGCGAGAGTGGAGAGCATACTAGGTGCAATTTCATTCAAGAACAGCAGCGAACAGAAGGCTATCCTGTTCTTGAAAGGAAAACCTTGCATGGATAAAGCCTGCACCATCAAACTCCTTCCGCTTTTCGGGGGAGAACGCAGAACATATCGTGGCATCTTGCAGCCGTTCGCAGATCATGCTCATGACCATTACGTCTTCGGCATCGTCCGTGAGGGTGAGCGTGAGCTTGTCCTTAACGGAGAGTTCCTGCGCATAAAGAAGGACGATGTTCTTGTGTTCAATCCCGGCGATGCTCATGGCTGCACTCAGGTCAGCGAAAGCCCTTTTGCCTATGACAGCTTCACGGTTGCGGCAGAGATCCTCGATGGCGAGCGGTTTGACTTTCCGACGAGCGATGGCGACGATCTGCCACGCGAGCGGCTTGAAGAGATATTCTCTCTGCTCGACAGATGCCGAGAAGAGGATGCCCTAGAGGTGTTCGCGGCTTTCGAGCAGACACTTGTCGCAAAGCCCAACATGAACCCACCGAACCTCAAGCATGAGGAAGTAGCAGTACGACTTTATGCGCATATGCTCGGGCATCTCGCAGAAAGGATCAGCGTTGGGGCGTTCGCGAAGAACGAAGGCATCTCTGCCTATGCGCTCATCCGCGCCTATAAGCACATGTTTGCCCTCACGCCAGTTCAACATCAGATGGCACTCCGTGTGGATGCAGCATGCGAGCTTCTAGCTAATGGTGCAAATGAATCAGATGCGGCAGCCAAACTTGGGTTTTCGGATCAAGCACATCTAGCGCGCGAGTTCAAGAAGCGCATTGGATGCACGCCCGGCGCGTACACCGCGATGCATAAGACGAGCGAAGGTCGAGAATGAAATACCACCTCGTCGCACTCTTCACCATCTTCGTATGGGGTATCACCTTCGTATCCACCAAAGTGCTCTTGGTGGATCTATCCCCCTTATGGATACTGCTCTTGCGTTTTGTTCTGGGCCTATGCATCCTTTGTGTCATACGCCCTCATGTTTTGAGGCTTAAAGAGCGAACGGATGAAGCGCTCTTCGCTGCTG
>CAYPKC010000181.1:0-2995 GCA_964411215.1 uncultured Eggerthellaceae bacterium
CCGCTCTTGATGAGCGGCCTCCAACGGATGTGAAAGTGTGGGGCGAATTCATGATTTACGCCTATGAATTCGGCGTGGCGGAGCAAGTGATAAAAGAGTTGAGATCGAAGATTCCTGAAGTCTTCGAGCAACCTGACTATACCGTTGATACCGGATTTGTTCCGTGGTGGGTTTGGTACCATACGGGCTCTCTGCACATGGGTGGCATAGCTGCAGGTGCTTCATCGGTATTCGACCAAGCGCTCAGCAACACGGCAATGTCTGCACAAAGCGCTCTTTCTGCAATAAGCGGCGGAAGCGGCGGCTCAGGTGGATTCAGCTCCGGCGGCGGCTTCGGAGGCGGCTTCTCCGGTGGTGGAGGCGGCGGCTTCGGAGGCGGCGGTTTCGCGCGATAACAGGTGTTTGTGCCTGCGTTCTTTTTCCGCACGAGCGCAGGGGACTGTGGAAGAGCTTTCCTTCGCATCCAGCCTTGACGCTTTGTCCAGCCTCTGGCGCAAGCACTAACGGATGTGAGCGGGTCTTCCTCCCCAATAGAAATGGATGAGATGCTTGCGATAAAGCGGGCTCAGCAAGTCTTTTTCTGCCCGTATGAGCGCTAAGGTTTCCCGCGCAATGTCCATGGCTGCGTCAGGACGACGTATAAATGATGCATTAGTCAGAATTGCTGCAGTAATTTCAGGATGTTCGTCAATCTGGTGAAGCAGATCGTTTAACTCGCGCGGCGTTGTGACATGAAACGCACTGCCCGTTGAGGTGAGCATGGTTACGTTGGCTTTCTCTTGGCCATATGCGCGACCCATCAAAATCATGGGCGTGTTGATGCATAAGCATTCTGTCACGGTGAGCCCACCTGATTTACATACAATCAGATCACTCGCGGCCATAAGTTCAGCCATTTCATCGACGTAATCGAACACGGTGACATTTTCCAACCCGAGCTCTTCGACCTTATGACGCACATCAGCGGCATATTCGGTATCTTTGCCAGCAACAATGGCAATATGCATACCTTTCAGGCGATGCAGAAAAGGCAAAAGCTCATTGAGGGCAGAGCGAAAATGGATATAGGGGCGAGGAAGCGTTGCTCCTGCCTGGAATAACACCAGCTGCTTGTCTTCCGGAAGGCCGAATTTGCGCTTCGCTTCTGCTTTGTCGTAGGTGTTGCTAAAAGCAGGTGCGACAGGGATACCAGTGATTTTGATGCGCGCTTCAGGCACTTTGCGCGGACGCAGGGTTTCAGCCATATATTCATTGGCGACACAGAACAAATCCGTATAGCGATGAGGCCACAGGCCTTCGACCTCATAGTCGGTCGGAACGCACACAATGGGGAAGTGGAATCCCGTGAGCATGCGGGCGCTTACCGCGACATTAGCTGCGGTGATATGCGTGCAGACAATGGCTGCAGGCTTCACTTTGCGAACGTATTCAACAAATTTCGGATACATCAGGCGCGCCCACACGGTGCCTCCGCCCCACAAAAGCCTGCCCGTGAGGCTGAAACGCCATGTCAAATCGTAGAACGGACGCGTGACGCCGGTAAACATGGATGCGGTGCTGTCGCCGTCAAAAACAATGCGGCCAAAATCGAGAATGTCATGGACTTCGACGTTATAGGCATCTTCGGGATTGTGGTCTTGGGCAAGGAGTTCGAACGCTTTTTCAATAGCATGCGCCGCACTTTTATGGCCTGATCCAACGGAGGCATGCACAATCAAAATAGTCTTTGATGTCTCCGTGGTCGCAAGATCGCTTTCCTCAGGTGGAGGAGAAGAAATGCAAATTGTGCCTGTATTGGCTGAATCTGAATCGTTCATAGCAGATATCATAGCTTATTATAGAGAGGGGTCATTCCCAACACAGATAGTGCTACCGAATTGAGGAAACAACCCTATGCTGTATGCAGCTAATAAATACGAAATGAACGATGAGCAGGAACGGGTCGCTCGCGTCTGTAACGGCGAAGGGGTAGCAGTACTTATTCCTTGTTACAACGAAGCGATTACGATCGGCAAGGTTGTTGATGATTTTCACGAAGCTCTGCCGGATGCCAAGATATATGTCTATGACAACAACTCATCTGACAATACGGCACGCATCGCCTATGACCATGGCGCTTATGTCAGAAGCGAGCCGCGTCAAGGCAAGGGTTATGTTGTTCGCCAGATGTTTCGCGACATTGATGCCGATTTCTATCTTATGGTAGATGGCGATGATACCTACCCAGCTGAATTTGCCCCAGCATTGATCAGGCCGCTTGCTATGAACGATGCGGATATGACGGTAGGGGATCGCTTATCGAATGGAAGCTACGGCGAGGAGAATGACCGGGCATTTCACGGATTTGGCAATAATCTTGTGCGGTGGCTCATTAAAGTTATTTACGGCTATTCGTTCCAAGATGTCATGACAGGATATCGAGCGTTTAATCGTGCCTTTGTGAAGACGACGCCGGTACTTTCTGCAGGTTTTCAGATTGAGACGGAGCTTTCCATTCATGCCGTCGATAAACGCTGGCGTATCAAAGATGTTCCGATTGATTACCGTGATCGTCCTGAAGGCTCTGAGTCGAAATTGTCGACGTTTGGCGATGGCGCAAAGGTGCTCATGGCGATTGCTTCGCTATTTAAAGACTACCGGCCAATGACATTTTTTGGGTGGCTCGCCTTGTTATTCATCGTACTTGGCCTTATTGCAGGTATTCCCGTTATTGCAGAGTTCACGGTGACACACTTGGTTGAACGTTTCCCAACTGCCTTGCTTGCAGTGGCATTGGTGCTCTGCGGTGCCCTGTCGCTTACGGTCGGGTTGGTGCTCGACACGGTAGCAAAGAACAACCGCAAACAATGGGAGATCGACGTCTACCAAGCCTACATCGACAACTAACAAATTGGGACAACGGGGACGTAGCTTAATGTCCCACTTTTAAAAAGTGGGACAATAAGCTACGTCCCCGTTGTCCCATTCCCGTTGTCTCTTTTGGAGTAAAAGTTGG
>CAYPKC010000182.1:0-2993 GCA_964411215.1 uncultured Eggerthellaceae bacterium
GCAATACGCAGTAGAAACACACAAGAATTGCCATGTCGAAAGGTTATATGAGAGCTCAACGCTTATCACATACCCCAACGGGAACATTTCCCCATTCAGCAAAAATCGCGTTAACCATAGTACTTTCACTCATGCTTGCGCTAACGTGTGTGCCTTTGGCTTGGGCAACGACATCAGCCCAACATGAGCAAAAGGCCAAGCAGCTCGAGCAATCCGCTTCGGCCAAGCAAGCAGAAGCAGACGAGGTTAAGAAGTCCATCGACGAGCTTCAAACGCGTATCAACGCTTTGACCGCTGAATATAATGACGCGCTTGCTGCTCACGACGCAGCAACGGCTGCTGTCGAAGATGCAAAACTTCGTGTGAAAGCTGCGGAAGACAAGATTGGCTCTCTTCAAGACCAGCTCGGCGATCGTGCCATATCAATGTATAAGACCGGCGGCAGCTCATCGCTTTTCGACGTTGTACTCGGTGCATCTTCCTTTGATAGCTTCTTGAAGTCGTGGGACGCTTTTGAGCGCATTGCTGATCAAGATGCCAAGCTTATTCAAGAGATGAAAGATGCACGCGCAGAAGCAGAGGCTGCGAAAGCCGAAGGCGAGCGTCAGCAAAAGATCGCACAAGACAAGATGCGTGAAGCCGAAGAGGCAAAAGCAGGCGTTGAGGCAACCAAAGCTTCTATGCAGTCAACCCTTTCACGCATGAATGAAGAGATTGCAACGCTCAATGAGCGTATTGAAGAAGAGGAAATGGCAGCCGAGCAAGCTAAAAAGCTTGAGGAAGAGGCAGCACGCCTTGCTCAAGAAGCTTTTAAAGGCGGCGGTGGCCAGCAGTTCAGCTCAGTTGCCGCTAATGCTGGAGGCTGGGTGCATCCCCATCCAGGCTCACGCGTGACAAGCGAATTCGGCACGCGCGTTCATCCTATCTCCGGCGTAGTGAGATTCCATGCAGGCATTGACCTTTCCGGCGCCCACGGATCTCCCATTTTTGCAGCAAAAGCCGGCACGGTTACCTATAAAGGCTGGTATGGCGGCGGTGGCAATACAGTCATTGTGAGCCACGGCAATGGTATCCGCACTCTGTATGAGCACATGAGCGGTTTTAACTGCAGTATTGGCGATTCTGTCCAAGCAGGCCAGTGCATTGGATACGTTGGCTCAACAGGCAATTCTACCGGCCCCCATCTTCATTTCGGCTTGCAGGTCAATGGCGTTGACGTCAACCCGCGCAGCATTCTGAAGTTCTAAAGATTCCTTTGCAGATGGCATAGGTGCCGCGATAGGCGAAAAGCAATTTTGCGTCAATGTATACTCTGAGCGCTTTGCTTTCAAATGCGGTTTTCACGAAATGCTTAAGGCAACCACTGGGCAGCTTGTGCGAGCAGCGCCTCGCGTTCATTGGGAATGGTTTGCTCAATCACTAAATCGATAAGCTTATCAAGGGTTTGTCCCACGACTTTACCGTGAATGAACCCAATGGCAATAAGATCATTGCCGTTAATGGCAAGATCTTTTACCTGGTATGCCTGATCTTCCTCAAGGACTTTTTGCAAAACAGGCCTCACTTCTGCAAGGCGTTCAAGGCGGTCTTGCGAAAGTTCAGATTGGGATAAGGCATCGGCGCGTTTAATATCTAAGAGTGCTTCAAATAAATCAACGCGTCCTTTGAGCTTATAGAGCGCACGTCGGATTGATTTGGGATTTGGATCGGTCTTCACGCGATCATGGTCGCGCACGAGCACAAGCACATCTTCGATAAAAGAATCCGACAGAGCAAGGCGCTTCAGAAGACCTCGCGCAATAACCACGCTTACATATCCATGGTTGTAAAAGTGTTCGACGCCCTGTTCGTCATAGAAGGCAGCGGCAGGTTTGCCCATATCGTGGCAAAGAGCCGCCCAGCGGGCGAGGCGCGTTTTCGGAGAATACTGAATAACGTAGGCCGTATGCTCTAACACATCATAGCGATGGTATTTCGTGTTCTGCGGACAGTCCTTCATTGCAACGAGCTCTGGAAGCACAAAAGCAACAACATCAATCGTTTGCAGCAATGCATCATGGATGAAGTCGCCGAGAAGCATTTTGTTCAGCTCTTCGGTGATGCGCTCCCTAGATATGCGGTCGAGGTAGCACTTGTTAGAAACCATTGCCTGATACGTGGAATCTTCAAGAGTAAATCCGAGCTGCGAGACAAAGCGGCATGCGCGCAGAATGCGCAGGGCATCTTCGTGAAAGCGCGCGACAGGATCTCCAACAGCGCGAATACGTTTTGCCTCTATATCTTTTATGCCGCCGAAGGGGTCACGTATGCCCCGCGCTGGATGCCATGCGATGGCATTCATAGTGAAGTCGCGCCTTTGAAGATCTTCCTCGATCGAAGATACGAATGTCACATGATCGGGATGGCGGCAATCGGCAGACGTTGCTGAATCGGTCCGATACGTTGTAATCTCAAACGCAGAGCCGCTCTCTAGTATTGCTGTGATGGTGCCATGCAACACGCCCGTCTCGGCGACTTTTAAACCAGCACGCTCTAATACGTCCTTGGAATCTTCCCAATGAGCACTGCACGCTATATCAATGTCGCCAACGGGACGGCCTAAAAGAGCATCGCGAACGCACCCGCCAACAAACCATGCTTCGTATCCTGCATCTTCAAGGATGCCCAGGACATCGAACGCTTCTTGCGGAATGTGTCTTTGCATCAATTCATCCATACTTATATATAGTAGCTTTTTGACGAAGCGGAAAGGCAGCAATGTCGGTATAAAGCGATGGCGTTATGCGTTGGTTATTTCGGCAGATGCCGCCACTGGTTTTCCTGTCTGAAAGAGTCAGGATTGCGCGTTTGCAGGATTATCCATAAGAAAGAATAATACACTCGTCAAATTTCTTAAAAAAGTTCTTGCAAAGAAGATTCTCGATGCTAATATATTACGTCGCGTCACAAACGCGAAGACAGGTCGCATTGCGACCGTGTGGCACCTTGAAAAC
>CAYPKC010000183.1:0-2990 GCA_964411215.1 uncultured Eggerthellaceae bacterium
GGCGATCTTTTTGCGCACGTGGCGGATATGCACCATGACCGTATTGGCTGTCGACGCATTCGCGGGCTCTTCCCACACTGCCTCAAAGATATCTTTCGTCGAAACAGGCTGTCCCGCATGCTTCGCCAACAACTGCAAGATAGCGAATTCTTTCGGCGTCAAATTGATCGGCTCAAGATGCAGAAATGCTTGGTGGCTGCGCGTATTAATGGAAAGCCCATCGACCTCTAGAATATCAACTCCGGTCATAAAGGGCTGTTCGGCACGCCGCAACCGGGCACGCACGCGCGCCACCAGCTCACGCGGCTTGAACGGCTTGCCGACATAATCATCGGCGCCAAGAGAAAACCCAACAATCTGATCGGTTTCATCGCTTCGCGCCGACAAGAAGATAATCGGGATATTCGAGTGTTGGCGAATAGCGGCGCACAGTTCGAAGCCATCCATTTCCGGCATCATTTGGTCGATGATGGCCAGCCGATAGTCCCCTTCTCGAAATGCTTCGAGCGCTTTGACGGGACTCGTAAACGCTTCCGCCTGCCATCCTTCGCGCGTAAGCAAATCGCTCACAAGATTGGCGATTTCTGCCTCATCGTCAACGACCAGGATCTTCGGCGCATCTTCCGCTTGCTTTATTGGGGTATCACCCGATTGATTCTTGGATGTCATCCCTCTGTGCCCCTTCGGAATATCCCCGTTTGCCGTGCGTTCATTATGACAACCATTATAGATATGGAACGCGGGCAAAACAGCACTGTACGGCGCATATTAAGAAAAACTTAAGAGACGTTAAGGATTTTTAAGGCGCTCATTCGAGATTGTTAAGGCCTCTTTCGCGCATTATCGTATCGGCGCTTCGGGCAGCCTAGCGGCGCTGTACGAAGCGTGTCGCCGCCAGAGGCTCGCAGCTACATGGTTTGCGATCGAAAGGCTCGCAGCTGCACGAAGCACGACGCACGAAGCGGATCGCAGGATAAGAAGGAGGAAAGACATGGAAATCGGATACAGGGATACGCAGATTGGGTTTTCTGATTCTGGCAACACAACATCTGAAGCGTACCAACCGCACAATGAATTTCCCTCTCCGAACCCGTTTCAGATCCGCGCGGGACGTTCAGATGCCTGCGCTTATAGTCGCAATCTTGGCGCGTATGTAGCGATGTCGAAAAGTCATTCACGGCACAACTCGAGACGCCATTCGAACATTTTTGCAAATAACTCCAGAAACTCTCATATATTCGATGTTCGCAAAGGGGCGATTATTTTCGCGCTCATCGCAATCATCTCGCTCGTCTTTCTGACGGCGGGAGGTCTCGCTGCTATGGATAAATTTGTCAGGCAATCCAACACAAGCGCACCGAGTGTTTTAGCAAGCGGGAACGTGGACGCGGTGAGTACGCCACAAACAGAATGGAAACGCGGAACAATCCCGGTACTCTACCAAATCGACCCTCAATGGGCATCAGCTGCCTACGGCGGAGATAGGTCAAAGAACGAGCGCGGGACCATCGCAACCTTCGGCTGCGGGCCAACCTGTTTATCCATGGTCTATATCGGACTGACGGGCAAGACGGACAAGTCGCCGCTTGAGATGGCGAAGTTCGCGGAAGACAACGGGTTTGTCGAGGAAGGTCTTACGTCGTGGGCGTTGATGACCAAAGGAGCAAGCCAGCTTGGCTTAACGTCGGAGCAGATTCCGGCCTTTGAGAGCAAATTGATGCAGGAAGCTTCGGCGGGGCATCCGATAATCTGTTCGGTCGGCCCGGGCGACTTCGCCAAAACAGGTCACTTTATTGTTATTACTGGCGTTGCCGATGATGGAAAGCTTGTGGTGCACGATCCGAACAGCCCCGAGCGCAGCGGCAAGACGTGGACGGCTGATCGCATCTTGTCCCAAAGCCGCAATTTGTGGAGTTTTACGGTGTAACCTTCCCCTTCCGCTAAGCGTCGTAGGTGGTAAAGGCCCGCGACGCGATCTTTGTGCCCAGTGCGCTGAGCGCGATGAACGCGGCAACGCCTATAAGCAAGGCGATAAGTTGAGCTTCGATATGGCCGAAGCCGGGCGCACTTATGAGCCTGCACGTTTCCTGCGGGATAAACGGAATCGCTTCGAACAGGCAGCCGACAATGGCGGTCGGCACGCATGCGATAAAGAATGAGATTCCCACCTTCATTGGATTGCGGAAATAGCGCGCGAAAAATGTGAGGTTGAACACGCCGAAGATGATGAGGCAGAGCCCGATAAGCGCCACGTTGGCCGGCATCCCAACCATCGGCTGCATGGCGGCTACGTCGTTTATGCCAAGGAGGAGGCGCAGGCACGCGCAGAGTGTCATGATTGCGGTCATGATGAGTTCGATGATCACAGTCATGAGCACGCGCGCTCGCACCATATCGCGGCGCGAGACCGGCAGCGAGAATGTGTAGGAAAGGTCGCGCATTTCGCGCGCGTTGAGGGCGTTGAAGAACGCGATCAGGATGCCGTAGAGCACGATGATTGCGTATGGCCAGCTTGGAATCAGGACGAGCGCGCCCAAGATCGTGATGAAATAGGTTGCAGGATGGATGGTCATCTGCAGCTCCTTGAGCATGAGCGCGCGCATTTGTCGAGGTCGGTTGTGATGTGTGTCGAGAATAGGATTCCCACGCTTTCTTCACGCGCGAGGATGAGGAAGATGTCGAGCACTTCTTCGCGCGACGCTGGATCCAGGCCGCTTGTTGGCTCGTCGAGCACGAGCAAGCGGGAATGGTGCGAGAGCGCCAAGGCGAGCGCGAATTTCACGCGCATGCCTTGCGAGAGTTCCTTGACACGTTTGCGCTGGTCGACTGAGAAGCGCTCGCAATAGTTTTTGAAGGCGGCATCGTCCCAATGCGGGTAAAAGCGCTTTGTCACTGCAGCTATGGTCGCAACCGTTTTCGTGCGGTAGAAGTCTGCTCCGCCAAGCTCGAAGCCGATGCGTCTTTTCACCTCGTTTTCGTGGCCTGCAAAG